>CAKPLV010000070.1 GCA_934167735.1 uncultured Clostridia bacterium
CATTTAATAGGCAACCTCAATTTAGAAGTCAACCAAAAGGACAATTAGTTGGATGGATTTATGGATTATTTAGTGATAAACCAGGAAATTATGTAAAAAAAGCAATGAGAGATTGTACAGGAAAAGAAATATGTATGGAATGGTTATATCATTTAGGAGTACCAGAAGAACAAATTGAGGAAATGGCAGAAAATAGTGCTAATACAATTCCATGTATGATGCCATATATTACAGCATTCTTTATGCCAAGATCAGCAGGAGATAGACCATTAGTTGTTCCAGAAGGAAGCAAAAACTTCGCGTTTTTAGGACAATTTGCAGAAACAAAGAGAGATACAATATTTACAACAGAATATTCAATACGTACAGCAATGGAAGCAGTTTATACATTATTAGATATTGACCGTGGTGTTCCAGAAGTTTGGGGAAGTGTTTATGATATTCGTGATTTATTAAATGCAACAATTCAATTAAGAGATGGAAAATCAATTACAGATATGAATTTGGGATTAAAAGAAAGAATTGCTTTAAAAGAAGTGCTTAAAAAAATTGAAGGAACTGATATAGAAAAGCTTTTAAAAGATCATAATGTTATTTAAAGAAATTACAGAAAATGATAATGACACTATATCAATTTTTGCAACATTTATAATAGGGTCAGTAGTGACAGATGAAAAATAAAAGAAGAATTGGATTAAACAATTAATGTATTAGTAAAATTCAGATATTCAAAAAAGGACAGATAATATAAATAATAAATACAAACGGATAATTATTGATAATTATCCGTTTTTATGATATAAAATAATAGGGTAATATCAAAAAAATCGATAACTTGAAAAAATACAGGAAAAGTGGTATAAATTTAAGGGGAGGACAAATGATTAATATACTATTATGCGGAAATCAAAAAGTATTTGATGGAGCACTAACAGAACTAATATCTATAACAAATAAAACACAAGAAGCAGTCAATTGTTATATATTCACAATGGATTTAACAAGAGTTAAAGAAGATTATATTGCAATACAAGACGAGCAAATCGAATTTTTAAACAAAGTAGTAAAAAGTAAAAACGAAAAAAATCAAGTAATAAAAATTGATGTGACAGATTTATATGAAAAAGAATTTGGAAACTGTAAAAATGAAAACGCATATTGTACACCATATACACTTTTAAGATTATTAGCAGATTTAATGCCAAACATTCCAGACAAATTATTATATTTAGATATAGATATGATGGCAAGAGGAGATATAGCAGAATTATATAATATAGATATATCAAAATATGAATATGCAGCAGTTAGAGAAAAATATGGTTCAAAAATCATAGCAACAGATTATATTAATGCAGGAATGTTATTATTAAACATGAAAAAAATAAAAGAAACAAAACTATTAGAAAAAGCAAGACAAAAAATAAGAGAAAAAAAGATGATATTTGCAGATCAAGATGCAATATATTGGTCAACAACAAAAAAACTAATAGTACATAGAAAATTTAATGAACAATCAAAATTTAATAGAAAAGATACAATAATATGTCATTTTTGCAAAAGGTTAATGTTAAAACCTTATCCACACACAGAAAATTACAAACAATGGAACATAAAAGAAGTTCATGAAGTATTAAAATGTCATACATTTGATGAAGATTTAGAAGAATATTTAAAATGGAAAGCAGAATATGAAAATAAATGTAAATTACAAGGGGGAAAAGATGAAAGAAAATAATAAAGAAGTAATACCAATATTCTTTGCTGTAGATGACGCATATGTACCATTTTTAGCAGTAGCATTAGAATCTATGGTAGAACATTCTTCAAAAGAACATTATTATGATATAAAAATTTTGCATACAAGTATAAGTGAAAGAAATAAAAAGAAAATATTAAAATATGAAAAAGACAATGTTAGAATTGAATTTGTAAATTTAAATTATTATATAGAAGAAGTACAAGATAAGCTATATACAAGAGATTATTATACAAAATCAACATATTTCAGACTATTTATACCAAACCTATATCCACAGTACAGTAAAGTTATATACTTAGACAGCGATATAGTAGTATTAGGAGATATTGCAGAACTATACAATGTAGACATTGGAAACAACTTAGTTGCAGCAGCTCCAGATGATGTAATTCAAAATTCAGAAATATTTAGAGAATATGCTGAAAAAGTCGTAGGAGTTGCAAGTTATAAAAATTACTTTAATGCAGGAATTTTATTAATGAATCTAGATGAAATGAGAAAATTTGATTTTCAGGCAAAATTCTTATATTTACTAGAAACAATAAAATTTGCTGTTGCACAAGATCAAGATTATCTTAACAGAATTTGTAAAGGAAGAACAAAAATTATAAGTAAAGCTTGGGATAGAATGCCAATACCATCTGATGAAATAGAAGAAAGTGATATAAAAATAATACATTATAATTTAATATATAAACCTTGTCATTTTGACAATGTTTTATACCAAGAGTATTTTTGGAACTATGCTAAAAAAACAGAATTCCATGATGCTCTTATGGAAATGAAACATAATTATACAGAAGAAGAAAGATTTAGAGATATGGAACAATACAAGAGTTTACAAAGATTAGCCAAAAAGGAAAATTCTTGTGTAGGTGATGATCGAAAACTTATAAAAACTGAAGTTGAACCAGAAAATAAAATAGAAAAATCAGAAGATAGACTTAAAGTATTGCAAAAAATACAACAATTAGAAAAAGAAGGAACATTTGATATTGATGTTGAAGATGATCCACCAACAGTTACATTAAGACCAGAAAATGTAGATTATCTACATAAGAAAAGTACATCAAAAATAAAAAATAAAATTGCAAATAAAATGGGTAAAAAATTCCTTGATGAAATTTTAAAAGAAAACAAATTAATAATAAAAGAAGTTAGAGGAATGGAAAACTTACAAAATGTAAAAACAGGAGCAGTTCTAACATGTAACCATTTTAATCCATTTGATTCATTTGCAATCGAAAAAGTATTTAGAGATTCAGGACAAGATAAAGAAAAAAAATTATATAAAGTTATAAGAGAAGGAAATTATACTAATTTCCCAGGATTATATGGATTCTTCTTTAGAAATTGTGATACATTGCCATTAAGCACAAATATACAAACAATGGTTGAAATGATGAAAGCAGTTGATGTAATCTTACAAAGAAAAGACTTCATACTTATATATCCAGAGCAAAGTATGTGGTGGAATTATAAAAAACCAAAGCCATTAAAAAATGGAGCATATAGATTTGCAGCAAGAAACAATGTACCAGTTATTCCAATATTTATTACAATGCAAGATAGTAATATAATTGGAGAAGATGGATTTTTTGTACAAGAATATATTATAAATATAGGAAAACCTATATATCCAGATGAAACTTTAAATGAAAAAGAAAACACAGAAATCATGAAAAACAAAAATGCAGAAATATGGAAAGCAGTTTATGAAGATTTCTATAAAATGCCACTAGAATATACAACTGAAACAAACAACAAAGAGGAAGAAAATGAATAAAATAATATACTATGATGATGAATTAAATGATGAATTTTCAGAAGCCAAAATAGAGCCAAGGAAAATAGATGAAAATTATAAATATGAACATACAAACATCATATGGAATATAACAGCATGGCTTATACAAAATGTTCTAAGTGTTCCAATAAAAGTATTTTATGCTAAAATGAAATTTGGCATAAAGTATATTGGAAAAGAAAAAGTAAAACCATATAAAAAACAAGGATATTTTGTATATGGAAATCATACACAAAGTTTTGCAGATACATTTATAACAACAAATGCAATATTCCCCAAAAGAAATTATTTTATAGTAAATCCTGAAAATGTATCAATGAAGATATTAGGAAATAGTATTCAAATGCTTGGTGCTATTCCAATTCCAACAGAAAAAAATGGAATGAAAAATTTCCTATCTTCAATTAATAAAAAAATAGAAAAAGGATATTCTATAACAATTTTTCCAGAGGCACATATATGGCCATATTATACGAAAATAAGACCATTTAAATCAACATCATTTAGATATCCAGTTGAAATGAATGTACCTACATTTTGCATTACAAATACATATCACAAAAAAGGAAAAAACAAAGTAAAAATAGTTACATATATAGATGGTCCATTTTTCCCAGATGAAAATTTAACATCAATAAAAGAGAAAAAAGAAAACTTACGAAATAAAGTTTATGAGAAAATGGCAGAAAGAAGCCAATTAAGTGATTATGAATATATAAAATATATAAAAAGAGCACAATAGTGTTCTTTTTTGTTGCATAGTGGAAAAATTTATATTATAATAATGATGAAAATGGAGAAAAAAATGGATAAAGCGAAAATATTAGAAAAATACAAAATGATAAAAAAGATGAGTTCTAATATGAAGAAAGATCATATTAGTGAGAGTTCTGCTCAATGTGCATATTATACAATATTATCATTCATTCCTTTTGTTATATTGGTAATAACTTTAATTCAATATACAGGAATAGCACCACAAACATTATTTGATGCAATAACGAAAATTATACCATCAACAATGAATGAAATGGTAATTGATATTGTCCAAGAAGTATATTCTAAATCAATAGGAACAATTTCAGTATCAATAATTTTCACAATATGGGCAGCAGGAAAAGGTTTATATGCACTAACAAGTGGATTACAATCTGTTTATAATACAGATAGTAAAATAGCAAATTCATATATTTATCTAAGATTAAAAGTATTGCTAGAAACAGTAATATTTATATTTTTAATAGTATTTGGATTAACAGTATTAGTATTTGGAAATGGAGTTGTTGAAATAGTTCAAAATAAATTTGGAGGCTTAAAAAATTATACAGAAATATCATCTGCAATTACAGAAATAGGAATGTTAATAATTACATTTATAGTATTCTTATTATTATATAAATTTATGCCAAAACACAGAGTATCATTTAAAAGCCAAACATATGGTGCATTGTTTGGAGCTATAGCATTAAATATTATATCATTTGTTTTTTCAAAATACTTATATATATTTAAAGGATTTTCAATAACATATGGTAGTTTAACAACATTAATGTTAATAATGATGTGGACATATGCATGTTTTTATACTGTATTTTTAGGTGCAGAATTAAATAAAGCAATAGAAATAAAAAAGGAGAAAAAAGTATGATAATGATAAATGAAATAAAACTTTATATTTTAATATTTTTCATATATGCAGTTGCTGGTTGGATAATGGAATCAACCTCAATATCAATAAGAAATAAAAAATTTGTAAATAGAGGATTTTTAATTGGTCCAGTATGTCCTATATATGGATATGGTGTAGTATTAGTAAGTATATTATTACACAAATATCAAGATGATATGATAATCACATTTTTTATGTCAATAATTATATGTGGATTACTTGAATATTTTACAAGTTTCTTTATGGAAAAAATCTTTAACGCAAGATGGTGGGATTA
>CAKPLV010000071.1 GCA_934167735.1 uncultured Clostridia bacterium
AACAACAACATGGAGAGTATTAGGACTTAATGATGCTGGAACAGAAATACAAATAATATCTGGTAGTCCAATAAAAAAATATAGTTCAACATCAAAATGTAATGAGATAATAAAATGTACTAATAATGGAATTAGAGATGAATATTTAATTCTATATGGTGCAGAAGGATATTTTTATAGTAAAGAAACATTAGACAAAATAAGTTCTATATATAATGGGAGTTATGCAACAGAAACAAGAAGTATGAAAATAGAAGATATAAATAAAGCACTTGGAATAGTTGTAGAAGAAAATAAAGTATATTATAAAAGTGATACAGCAAAAACAAATATTGATGAAGGAAATGTTTTGGGTCAAACCTATACATATAAAGAAGGAGAAATAACACCAGAAAGTTATTTGGGAAAAGGAACAGTAAACACAGGAGATACAGAGACACTTACAGCATATTATTATAGTTATATGAATGAAAAATTTAATGATAGAGTAGTATTATGGAATATGTTATTTGATAATACAAAATCTGAAAATAGTACAAAAAGATATTGGCTGGCTTCTACAGGAATAAGCACAGATCCTTATCGTGCACTTTTTGGAATTGCAGAAGTTAAATATGGTTATGTAGGAATATCTGACAGAATTTTTGATGCTAATGGTAATGTTGATTATGCTGGATTAGCTGTTCGACCTTTGATCTCATTAAATTCTAATATTACCGAAAATGAAATACCAATAATAACAGGAGTGGAATTAGAATGGTAATAGAAAAGAATTGCACATAAAAATTTGAAGTGCAATTCTTTTTATTATTTTAAATTTCTTAATGCTTCAATTCTATCAGCAGTACTTGGGTGAGTAGACCAAATAGAAGTTTTTTCCTTATGAGATTTATCTCTAAAAGGATTAACAATGTACATATTTTCAGTAGCATTATTTGCATAATCTAATTGGTTAGGATCACCAGAGATTTTTTCTAATGCAGAAATTAATCCATCTGGATTTCTAGTAAATTCGACAGCTGTTGCATCTGCCAAAAATTCTCTTCTTCTTGATAATGCTAATTTCATAAGTTGACCAAATATTGGTGAAAGAAGAATGAAAATAAAACCAATAAGCATTATTATTCCATTACTTTTATTATCATCATCTTTACTACGAAAACCACCATAATAAAAAATTCTAGAAAATAAATCTGAAATCATTACAATAAATCCAACCATTACTGAAACAATAGCAGATAGCCTAATATCATAATTTTTTATATGTGCCAATTCGTGAGCAACAACACCTTCAAGTTCATAATAATCAAGTTTTTGTAATAAGCCTGTTGTAACACAAATAACTGAATGCTCAGGATCTCTACCTGTTGCAAAAGCATTTGGCTGTTTATCTTCAACAACATATAATTTTGGCATATATTGAACACCAGAAGATACAATAAGGCTTTCTAAAATATTTACTAATTGTTGATACTCCTCTTTTGTAGCAGGTCTTGCATTATTAAGTCTTAGGACTATTTTATCACTAAAATAATATGAACTCCAAGTTGAAAGTATAGAAAATATAACTGCTATAATTATTGAATATATTCCTAAATCAAAATACATGCATATATAATAAATTATTAATGTAATAATAGAAAAAAAGCAAAAAACAATGAAACCTGATTTTATTTTATTTCTTGTAATATCTTCAAACATAAATCCTCCTATAAATAAAGGATAGAAACAAAATATTTCCATCCTCAGTTTAAATTAATTATCAAAATTTACTTTTACATTCTTTTTGACATCTTCATTTTCTGTTTCAAATAATTCTTTAGCTTTAAAATTAAACATATTTGCTATAATATTTGAAGGGAAAAGAGATAATTTTGTGTTATATCTTGTTACACTATCATTATAGAATTGTCTTGAATAAGCAATTTTGTTTTCCGTACTTCTTAATTCTTCCATTAGCTCTGTAAATTGTGTATTAGCTTTTAAATCTGGATAGTTTTCTGAAACAGCCATAATTGTTTTTAATGCTCCAGAAAGTTCTGTATCTAATTTTGCTTTTTCACTTACAGATGAAGAATTTGCCCATGCAGTTCTTAATTCTGTAACTTTTTGAAGTGTTTTTGCTTCAAAATTTGAATATGCTTTTGTTGTTTCAACAAGATTTGGAATTAAATCAAATCTTCTTTGTAATTGTACACTTATTTGACTCCAAGCATTATTAACTTGTTGTTGTGCTTTTATTAGCCCATTATAAATTGATATTATCATAATTATAACTAATGCAATGATTATTATTGCAATCCACATAATAATACCTCCTTTGTAATTATATATATTATTATAATAACACATTAGTAGTATTTTTACAATAAATTCAAAAAATTATATTAACAAAAAATAACAATTGAATGCAAAAAATAAAAAGGTTGACTTTAAAATTTTTTAATGAGATAATCAGATATATAAAAAATGTAAAGGGGATAAATACAAATGAGAAAGAAATTTTTAATTACTTTGGTCTCAATTATTTTGATAATTGGAATGTGTGGAAGCATTTATGCTACAAATTTGGAAACAAGTTTAAATGTAATACAAAATGCAAGTGAAACAAAATATTTGGAGAATGATCAGGGTTATATTACCAAAACAATAATAGATTCTAATCCAAAAGAAGGAGAAATAACTGTTGAGTTAAAAATTGCAAATACAGCAAAAGATAAACTTGTAAAACATGATAATACAGAAATTGTTCTAGTTATAGATAATTCACAAAGTATGGAAGAAATCGTTTCAGGAGAGTTAACAAGAAGAGATGTGCTTTTAAATTCAGCTAATAGTTTTGCTAATAGTGTATATGATAATATAAACAATGTAAAAATTGGTATTGTTACATATTATGGACATGATGAAGATGAAAATGGAGAAGTTATACAAAAAACAGGAACGATAGAAACATCAAATATTATTCAAGAATTGACAGAAGATAGATATAGTGTTCAAAAGGCATTAGAATCTTTACATAAAAAGGATTATCAACTAGGTACTAATACAGATGCAGGGTTAGAAAGAGCAAAACAAATGCTTTCAAATAAAGATGCAAACAGATTTATAATTTTATTATCTGATGGTGTACCAAATGATGCTATTGGATTAAACTTGAGTAATTTTTCATATGGAGGAATACTAGGAGATTATGCAACTAAAGAAGAAGCTTTGAAAGCAATTGATCAATATGTTATCAATACAACTCAAAAAACTATGAAATCAATTGATAATGAAGGAATTAATTTAATATCTATTTTAGCAGGATTAGGAGAATTGGAGGAGGATGATTTAAATATATTAAATTCAGTATTTGGAACTCCAGAGAAACCAACAATTGGAAAATTTTACAATATTGCTGATACAAATATAAATAAAATTGTTAGTGAAAACATATATAGTGATGTTTTAGAAAAAATTCAAAATCCAATTGATAAAGTTAAAATAATAGATTATTTTTCAGATGATATAATAGATAATTTTGAATTTTTAGGCCCTAAAAATTCAATAAGTGTTCTAGGAAGTCCGGTTTCTATTGATTTAGAGAAAAAAGTTATGAGCTGGGATATTGGAAAAATAAAAGGAGAACAGGCAGCGATATATCAGTATAGACTAAAACTAAAAAATATGCAAAATACAGAATTATTAAATAAAACAATAGCAATAAGTGAAAAAACAGTGTTAACATATCAAGATGTAGATCAAAAAGAATATGAAGTAGAACTAACAAATAACCCTAAAATTCAATTAGTAGAAGTGGAACAACCAGTAGATGATACAATTGCAAATGATATATTGCCAAAGGCAGGTGCAAGAGCAACAATAATAGGTTTTATAATTGTAACAATACTTTCAATAGTTATTTATAAGAAATATAATAGTTATAAAGATATAAAATAAATTAATAAAAATGAGGTGGAAATTTATTAAAATTTTCCATCTTTTTTTTAAACAAAATAAAAAAATTAAGAATTTTTTTAGTACAAGCAACATATAATATTAATATGTTAAGGATTATGAAGGCTTACGGAAATTGAACATATAAAAACAAAAAATTTGACAAAAAATAAAAAAAAGGTTATAATAAAAATGTCGTAAAAAGGAGGAATTATGATTTTTATGAATAAAAAAGATAGTGCATCTATCTCAATAGTGAAAATCATTGGTGTAAGTTTAATATTTCTTTTAATATTTGGTGTAAGTGTAATGGCTACGGAAATAAGCATTAGAAGTGTAGAAATAACAATGGCTAATGGTTATAAAATGACAGTCTTAACAACAAAAACAAATGTATCAGATATATTAAGAGACAACAACATAATAATTGAGAGTGACGAAAGAGTAACTCCAAGTTTAAGTGAAGACATAACAGAAAGTAATAAAATAACAATAACAAACAAATCAGAACAAGAAGTACAAATAGCCAAAATTTCCGAAAGTGGAATAGAAACAACATTAGATGAAATATTAAAAAGTTATTCACCAATAATAGAAAAAGTAGTAGTTGAGCAAGAAGCTATACCATTTGAAACAATTACAAAAGATGCTTCAGAAGGATCTGAAGAAACAAAAAATAAAGTAATTCAACAAGGGGAAGACGGAATAAAAGAAATAACATACAAAGTAAAATATCAAAACGAAGAAGAAATAGAAAGAACAAAAATATCAGAGAATATAGTAAAAGAACCTGTAGATAGAATAGTACAAGTGCAAAGAAAAGTAACATCAAGATCAAGTACTAGTGTTGATAGAACAAATGTTACATCAGCTTCAGGAACAACAAAAATATTTAAAGTAACAGCATATTGTCCATGTGCTATATGTTGTGGAAAAACAACAGGATATACATCATCAGGAGCAAAAGCAAGAGCAAATCATACAGTAGCGGCATCAGCACAATATGCATTTGGAACAAAACTAATTATAAATGGTGCGGAATATACTGTAGAAGATAGAGGTGGAGCTATTTCAGGAAATAGAATAGATATATTCATGAATTCACATGCTGAAGCATTGGCATGGGGAGTAAAATACTTACCAGTACAAGTAGAAGACTAGAAGAATTGCGAAAGCAATTCTTTTTTTAATAAAAAAGAAAAAAAGTAGTGAAAAAAATGAAGAAACATGATATAATAAAATAGTCAAAGAATGTGAGAAAAACAGGAGGAAAGATGAAACAAGAAAATATAAGAAATTTTAGTATAATAGCACACATAGATCATGGAAAATCAACATTAGCAGACAGATTAATTGAGAAAACAGGAGTATTATCTAAAAGAGAAATGGAAGAACAAGTTTTAGATAATATGGACATAGAAAGAGAAAGAGGAATAACAATAAAATCTCAAGCAGTAAGAATGATCTATAAAGCTAAAGATGGAGAGGAATACATATTTAATTTAATAGATACACCGGGACATGTAGATTTCAATTATGAAGTATCAAGAAGTTTAGCTGCATGTGAT
>CAKPLV010000072.1 GCA_934167735.1 uncultured Clostridia bacterium
ATTCTTCAATATTTTCTTCTAATGAACATATAAATGATATTTCTTTTTCTACATGTGGTTCTATTTCTATCTCAAATCTTCCTGGAACTACATGATTTTCTTCTGGTTCAAATCCTCTTTTTTCTTCTTCTATATAGAACATATTAAAAAATGTATCATTATGATGTTCTATATAATTTCCTTCAGATATGTTCATATAGATAGGTGTTCCATTATCAATTTTCAATTCTATTTTTTCTTCTGAATGACTTTGCTTTAAGTCAAATATATGGTCTTTATTTATTCCATGTACATTTCTGAAATTCATTATTGGTGCTAATGTTAATTTAACATTTTCTTTTCCATTTTTTATTTTATAATACACACATACTGTATTTCTAAAATGTTCCATACAAATAATTTTAGTAATTTCAGTATCTTCAACTTTATATGTAAATATTGGCATATATTCTTTTGAAAAACTTTGTTGGAATTTATAACCTTGTGAGATATAGTTTTTTCCTATATTGGTGAACAAATTATATTTTTTATCTGCAATTTGAATACTTTCGTCTAGTTTAGATAATATTAACATTCTTCTTGCAGGTGGAATAATAGGAGCTACTAATAATCCATGATATTTTCTGGTATTTGCTCCTATTATTGTTGATGATGCATATCCACCAATTCCATTTGTTATTATCCATTCCTTTTGTAATGATTCTTCTAATTTTAAATCTTCTTTTGAAAATTTCATATTTTCCCTCTTTTTATCTATGTTTATTTTTTACCTTTTCATCTGATTCTCTTATTGATTTTATTCTTTCACTATATTTACTACTAAATTTACTTGGCTTTGATGTTCTATTATTCTTAGAATTAGGATCAATTCCTTTTTTTCTTGATTTTTTATCATTTCTTGCCTTTTCTTTTTTTAATTTATTTATTCTTTTATCAGATTTTAATTTTGCATTTAACATTACATATTCTGGGTCATTTTCTTTGTCTTGATATTTTAAGTCATTACATATTAATGTTATCGCAGATTCTGCAACTAGATATGGATCATGTCTAATCTTTCCATCTATAATTGTAGAAATATTTTTCTTTATGAATTTTATTTTTCTAAATGCTGGATCATTTAATTTTTGCTCTACTAAATCAGCACCTTCTTTGTTATACATTTTTATGTATTCTGGTATTACTTCTCCTGTATCATATATACAGTAATCTATTATTCCATCTCCACAATGATCTATTATTGCTTTTACATGGTCTGCAACTGTGTAATCATCTGTTTGTCCTGGTTCTGTCATAATGTTATTTACATATATTTTTATTGCTTTACTTTCTTTTATTGCTTTTGATACTCCATTTACTAATAAGTTTGGTATTACATTTGTATATAAACTTCCTGGTCCTATTATAATACTATCTGCTTCTTGTATTGCTTTTATTACTCCTTCTGCTGCTCTACAGTTTGAAGGATTTAGGTATACTCTGTTTATTTTTGTCATTTTGTCATTTACTATTTCTGGTATTCTTTCTTTTTCTTCAACAACATAGCCATTTTCTAGTTCTGCACATATTTTAAATTCTTCTGTTGTTACTGGCAATACCTTTCCTGTAATATTAAATATTTCATTACTTTTTTCTATTGAATCTGTATCATTCCAGTATATTTCTTTCATTGCTGTAAAATAAATATCTGAAAACTTTAATCCTTTTAGTAAATCATTTGACATTTCATGATTTAGTAAATTACTTAATTCTCCTCTTTCATCAGCAGATAATGCAACAATACTATCTTTTACTTCTTCAAATGGTAATGTTGTTCCTAATGCTTTTCTAGAGTTATTTGGTTGTTTACCATATTCTGATACTGCAACAATTGCTGTAATATTATTTGTATATCTTTTCATTCCTGTTAATACAGTATTTAATCCAGCTCCTCCACCTATTACAACTATTTTAGGTCCTCTGTCATATACTGTTTTGTCAAAAATTAAAGATTGAACATTTACATTTTTTCTATGTTTCATTCTGTCATCTGTTGCTTCTATAAATAGCTCCATATTTCTTTTATTTAATAATACTAATCCTAATACTATTAATGTAAATCCAACTGCAAATGTTATTATTATTTTACCTGCATCTAAAAATCCCATTTCTTTTTGTACTAGTATTTTTGCAATACCATAACATGTTAGTACTATTCCTACTAATATTAAAAATATCCATCTTTTCATTTTTGAACTGGATTTAAACCAGTGTAATATTCCGTTCACTTTAATTCCTCCATTGCTATTATATTATTTCTATTTCTGGTTCTATTTCTTTCCCAAATTTATCATATACTTGTTTTTTTGTGTATTCTATTAATCTTAGTATATCTTCAGCTGTTGCATTTCCTGTATTTATTATAAATCCTGCATGCTTTTCAGATATTTGTGCACCACCTATTTTATATCCTTTTAGTCCACATTCATCTATTAGTTTTGCTGTTATAAAATCTTTTCCTCTTTTAAATGTGCTTCCTGCACTAGGATATTCTATAGGTTGTTTTTCTTTTCTGTATGTTAAATATTCTTGCATTTTTGCTTGAATTTCTTCTTTATTTCCTTTTGAAAACTGCATTTTTGCTTCTATTATAATAAAATCATTTCTAGAAAATATACTTTTTCTGTATTCAAATTCAGCTTGTGAATTTTCTATTGTATTAATTTTACCATTTTTATTTATATATGTAATTGTTTTTACAACATCTTTCATTTCAGATCCATGTGCACCTGCATTCATTCTAATTGCTCCACCAACTGTTCCTGGTATTCCTGACGCAAATTCAAATCCTGTAATTTCTTCTTTGGCTAATTTTTGTGCTATTTCTCCTAATTTGTTTCCACTTCCAACTATTAGTTCATTTTCTTTTGATAATTCAAATTTTTTTATTTCAATTTTTAGTACTATTCCTTTTATTCCTTTATCTTTAACTAATATATTACTTCCATTTCCTATTATAGTTGTTTTTATATTGTTGTTTTGAGCAATTTCTAATATTTGTTTTAATTCTTCTAATGTTTCAATTTTTATTAAACATTCTGCTGGTCCACCAACTTTAAAACTTGTATATTTACTCATTGGAACATTATATTGAATTTTTTCTTTTAAAATGTTTTCTTGTTCTAAAATTTGTTGAATATTCAAAATATCCCTCCTTTAGTTAGTTCCATTTCCTAATATTTCTATCAATTTTCCTGCATTGCCTAAACTGTCATATGCATTTATTGCATATTTTTTGCCTTTAGTATTTGCCCCTATTGTTTGTACATTATTATTTGTTGTGTTTTTATCTCTATACGCTAATGTCCATCCTGCGAAGCCACCTGTCTCAGCTGTCCAATCCCATATTTTATAATCTTGTATTGTTCCAATACCATTATCTACAACTTGATTTATTGTAAAAATAATATTTGAATCTTTTATTGTTTGTGTATATTTTACTATTGTTGGTCCAACATTATCTATATAATATTCTCCACTTTTCATAATTTTTTCTCTATTTTCAGAGTCTTTAGCATAAACCCATAAATTATAATGTCCTTCTAAACCATCTGGTGATGTTACTTCATTAGATGTTAATGTTGTGCCAAAATTTAATATTGTGCTTTTACTTGGTGTTTCTGAACTTAAACTCCAATAATATTTTTTTTGAATTATTTCTTTGTTTGCTTCTACTGATACAGTAACTTTTTGATGTGTAATCCATGTTTGATTTTCATTTGGAGAAAATGAAACCTTTGTTGCTACATTGTCTATCATATATCCACCAAATGAAAATATTTTATCATTTCCTTTGTCATCTTTTATATATATCCATAAATAATAATTTCCTAATACATCTTGTGGAATTGGTACTATATTAGTAGATGGAACTGTTTCTGTAAATTCATCTTTTGATGGCTCTTTTAAGATATTTGTCCATTTATATTTTATTTCAGATATTCCATAATATGCAACTGCTTGCACATTAATATTTAATTCACTTACATATGTGTCTTGTTTATTTGGTACTGCATTAACTTTAAATATCTCGTCACCTGAAGTTGTAGAATATATATATAATGGTTCACCCGTTTTTGTCGCTAATAATGTTTTATTAATTACTTCTCCTGTTTCATAATTAACAACATATGTATATTTTACTTGACTTAAATTCATTTTAGCTAAGTCTGCTTCTGTTAGTTCATAATAATAGTATGGTTGTTTTCCTTCTGTTTCTATATCTCCATAATCTATTCCCTTTAAGGATATTATTTCATTACTTTGTGCATTTATTTCATTCATTAATGTACTTACATCAGAATAATTTATTGGATTTCCAACTAAATATGAAGTCTCTTGTGCAACTTTGTATTTTGTATAGTTTTCAATAACAGCTTCTTGCATCATTCTTAATTCTGAAAGTTTTGTTTCTTCTTTTGCATTTCTTAGTGATTCTGCTCCAGAATATGTAGCAACAGATGCTAATATAATTAATACTATTATAGTTACTGCTAATGCAATTAATGTTATACCTTTATCATTTTTCATTTGAATATGCTCCTTATTTTTTTCTAATCTTATCATTTTTTTCCTAATTTTACAATAATTTTTAGTAAATCTCTATGAAATTTCTGGATTTTGTAGTATAATATAGTTGTAATGCTATTTATATCATAAAAGGAGGATTTTTTATGTGGCAAATATGGCTAATTGCATCTGGTATATTTTTTGTAATAGAAATATTCACAATAGGTTTTTTTGTATTTTGGCTAGGTGTAGGAGCTTTAATCGCAATGATTTTTAGCTTTTTTATAAGTAATATTATTGCACAAATGTCAATTTTCGTTTTTACTTCTGCTTTACTTATTTTTGCTACAAGACCTTTAGCAAATAAGCTTTTAAATTCATCAAATGTTTCAACAAATGTTTATTCCCTTGTTGGAAAAACAGCAATTGTTGTTGAAGAAATCAATTATTCTACTGGCAAAGGTCAAGTAAAAATTGATGGTGAAGTCTGGTCAGCAAAAACAAATAACAATTTAACTATTCCAAAAGATAGTGAAGTAAAAATATCAAAAATTGATGGTGTAAAACTTATTGTAGAGCCCTTAAAAGTTTCTTCCAAAGAATCAAATTAGTTAGACAAGAATACTTGTCAGAAGGAGGAGTTTATGTACTTTTTAATTGCACTACTTGTTATAATAGTTATTATAGCAGTAAAATCAATAAAAGTTGTCAGACAATCTGAGGTATATATTATAGAAAGATTAGGTAAATTTCATAAAGTAGCAGATGCAGGTCTTACTATAATTATTCCATTTTTCGATCATGTTAGAAGTGTTGTAAGTTTAAAACAACAAACAATGGATGTTCCACCTCAAGGAGTTATTACTAAAGATAATG
>CAKPLV010000073.1 GCA_934167735.1 uncultured Clostridia bacterium
GTTATGTACATATTTAATAAAAACCTTCCTACAATAGAATGTTATTATTATATTATTGCATTTATTACTGCAAATTTAATAAATATTTTATTTAATGAAATTATGATAATATTAGATTGTAAAATGCCAAATTTAAATTGGACAAATATTGAATCAGTAACTAAAAATAATTCAAAAAAATTATATCAATATATAATAACATTGATAACTATTTTATTAATAATATATTTATCAAAAATATTGACTCAAATATCATTTGTGTTATTTGTTGTTATATTTAATTTAATTTTATTAATAGGATTAATAATTTTTAATATTTATATAAATAAAAACATAAATAAAATATTTGAAAATATTTATTAAAGAGATTTTTTAAATCTCTTTTTTAGTTCTAAAATTTCTAAAAATATAATATTGTTTAAAGACAAGGAGGATATATAATGAAAAATAAAAAAAGGTTAATAATTGCTATAATAACAATTATTATTGTTGTTGCTTTAGGATATTATATTTATAATAATATAGATATACAAAGAAATAAAGAAGATGAATATCAAGATTATACACCACAAGAAGAAATTTCAGATGAACAATTAAGACAAACAAAAATTATATTATATTTTATAAATTCTGAAACAGGAGAAATAGATACAGAAACTAGAATTATTGATGCAAATAATTTGATAAGTAATCCATATAAAGAACTTGTAGAACAATTAAATAAAGGACCTCAAAGCACGAAATTAACCAAAGCAATACCAGATGGAACTGTCATAAATGATGTTGCATTAAATGGAAATACAGTTGTAATAAATGTTTCAGCAGAATTCTTGAATTTTCAAAATGATGATAATAAATTCAAAATAATAAATACAATTGTAAATACATTAACAAATTTAAAAGAAGTAGAAAATGTTAGATTTTTAATTGATGGAAATGAAAACGAAAAAATAATGGATACATACACAAAAAATAAAATCCAGTAATTTGGATTTTATTTTTTTAATAAGTAATATAATTTAATATATTTACAAAAAGAGTTAAAATTACATAGAAAACATTCTACTTCATTTAAAGAAGTACAGGTATCTTTTTTAAACTTTTTAAAATCGAATTTTTTTGGGGTTTTTTTTTGTGGTGGCGGATTTGGTTTAGGAGGTGGCTTTGGTTTTGGAACTGATGGAGGTGGAGGAGGACAAGAATAATTATACATAAATATCACCTCATCTTATTATTAATATATGAAAAAAATAAAATAAAATGATTAATAGCTGTTAATAAATTGAAATATATGTTAAAATATATAATGAAATGGAGGAAATATGAAAGGAAAATTATATATAGTTGCAACACCTATAGGAAATTTAGATGATATTACACTAAGAGCATTAAAGATATTAAAAGAAGTAGATATAATAGCAGCAGAAGATACAAGACAAACACTAAAACTATTAAATCATTATGAAATTTCAAAACCATTAATTAGTTATCATAGACATAATGAAGATGTAAGAAGTGAGATATTATTAGAAAAATTAAATAATGGACAAGATATTGCATTAGTTTCAGATGCTGGTACTCCAGGAATATGTGATCCAGGTGAAGAAGTAATAAAAAAAGCAATAAAAGATGGAATTACAGTTGTACCAATACCAGGACCATGTGCAATGATTAATGCACTAATTGCTTCAGGAATAGATTCTAAGGAATTTTGCTTTTTTGGATTTTTACCATTAAATAAAAAATCAAGAAAAGAAAAATTAGAACAAATAAAAAATATTGACAAAACAATTATATTATATGAAGCACCACATAAAATGAAAAATACTTTAAAAGATCTTTCTGAAATATTAGATAATAGACAAATTGTATTAGCAAGAGAATTGACAAAAATTCATGAAGAATTTATTAGAGTAGATATCAATGAATTGATTAATCAAATTGACAACCTAAAAGGTGAGATGATATTAATTATCGAAGGAAATAAATGTAAAATTAAAGAAAATGAACTTGAAGAGTTATCTTTAGAAGAACATTATTTATATTATGAAAAACAAGGATTTGATAAAAAAGAAATTATAAAAAAGATTGCAAAAGATAGAAATGTAAATAAAAATGAAATTTATATGCAATTTACAAAAAGAGAAGAAGATTAATCTTCTTCTCTTAACTTTTCTAAATCTGAAATTTTTTGTAAACATTTTGAACAAATTAATTTGTCTTTATAAGTTGTTAAATTTTTTGCGTTTCCACAAAAAATACAATTAGGCTCATATTTTCTTAATATAATAGATGAACCATCTACATAAATTTCTATAGGATCTTTTTCAGCTATGTCAAATTTATTTCTTATTTCTATTGGAATAACTACTCTTCCTAGTTCGTCGACTTTACGAACAATACCTGTTGATTTCATAACTTATCCTCCTTAAATATTATATTCAATTCACATATATGATAACATAAAAACGTTGATAGGTCAATTAATATTGGCAAATTTTCAAAAAAATGTAATATTTTGTTACTTTAGTGTATATAAATGTTATATGTGAGGTAAAGATGTTAAATATATTATGGCCAATTTTTATAATTATTTCTATTGTATATGCATTTTTTTCTGGAAATATTGAAAAAGTAAATGAATGTGTATTTTCTTCAACTGAACATGCAGTCGAATTTTCACTAATATTACTTGGAACCATAAGCGTGTGGAATGGAATGATGGAAATTGTTTCAAATACAACAATAATTTATTATTTATCAAAAGCTTTACAGCCAGTTATAAGATTTTTATTTCCAGATGTAAATGGAGAAGAGGCGAAGGAAAATATAATAATGAATATGATAGCAAATATATTGGGACTAGGAAATGCTGCAACACCACTAGGAATTAGAGCAATAAAGGAATTACAAAAAGAAAATATGGATAAAACTACATTAAGTGATAGTATGATGATGCTTATAATATTAAACACCTCATCATTACAAATTATTCCAGTAACTATATTATCAATAAGAAATTCTTTGAACTCAAATGATTCAACAATGATTATTGTTCCAATATGGATTGCTACGATTTGTTCTGCAATTTTTGGTATTGCAAGTACTAAAATTTTAATTGAAAGGACGAAAAATAAATAAATGTTAATTATAAAATATATTTCAACAATTATAATTCCAATAATATTTTTAATATGTATATTAAGAGCTTTTAAAGAAAAGATACCAACATTTGATTTATTTATAAAAGGGGCTAAAGAGGGAATAGAGATTGTTTTTAATATATTTCCAACTTTAATTGGATTATTTTTTGCAATAGAATTATTAAAAAATTCTGGGGTTTTAGATTTATTTGGAATAATGATTTCACCTATAACTAAATTATTTAGTATACCGAGTGAAATTATACCATTAGCAATATTGAGACCAATATCAGGTAGTGCATCACTAGCTATTGCAACAGATATCATAAAGAATAGTGGAGTTGATTCGTTTATTGGAGTTTTAGCAGCAATAATAATGGGGTCCACAGAAACAACTTTATATACAATAGCTGTTTATACAAGTAGTATAAAAATAAAGAAAACAAGGTATATTTTGCTGGCTTGTTTGATAGGAGATTTTGTTGGAATAATTGCATCAATTATAGTCTGTAAGTTGTTATTTTAAATAATATGTCGAAGTTTGTCGAAATGTTTTTGTTGACAAAATATGAAAATTGTTGTAATATATTGGAAGAGGAAAAATATGATTCTTAAAATTTTAATTTTTATTTCAATATTTTTAGTCGTGAAAAAAATAAGCATAAAGATTTTAGCACTTCAAATAATTGAAAAAATATCTTAAAACGTTTTTAATCTTGTAAAGGGAATAATCAGATAATTCCCCATAAATCGAACAATAACTTAAAAATAATTTATAATAAATAACTAAACTTAGGCCCCCTAAACCTAATTGCTATATTTCTAAATATTTGTTCTTATAATATTATTCCCTTTACAAAACCATATATAAATTACAAAGTTATTAATTTACCTGGATTATCTCTGTTTGCAACAGATAAGCTTAATGAGTTATTTCCATTATTAGAAATTATTTCATCAACAACTGTTTGATAAGCTAATTCAGGAAAATTACTTTCTTTGCTTAAATGACCTAACATTGCAGTTTGTAAGTTGCCGTTTACTGATAAATAAGAAATTGTTTTACCAGCCATTGAATTTGATAAATGTCCTGTACTACCAGCAATTCTTGACTTTAATGTGAATGGATATGAACAGCACTTTAAAACTTCTGTATCGTAATTTGATTCTAATAAAATAAATGAACTACCTTCTAAGTTTTTAACAATAGAATTTGTCATGTGACCAATATCAGTAGCAATACTTAGTTGTTGACCGTTTTGCTTTGAAATTGTAAATCCACATGGATTAGCAGCATCATGAGGAATAGAAAATGGTAATATTTCTAAATCCTTAATATCAAATTTTTCTGCTATATTAAAATATTTAATATTATTAGAATTAAGTTTTTCAGTATGTTTTGGCATAGCATCAAAAGTTTCTTTAGTAGAAAAAACAGGAATATCAAATTTTTTAGATATTGTTGACATTCCTTTTATATGATCTGAGTGTTCATGTGTAATTAAGATTGCATCTATAGATAAAGGATCTACATTTATTTCAGATAATGCTTCTTCTATTTTTTTGCAACTCATTCCAACATCTACTAAGATTCTTGTATTTTCTGTTTCTACAAATAAACTATTTCCACTGCTACCACTATATAAGCTACAAAAATTAAACATGTTTATTCTTCTTTCTGTTGTTTACTCATTTACTCTTTTGATTATAGCACCAAGGTTTCTGAATTTTTCTTCTATATTTTCGTAACCTCTATCAATGTGCTCTAAATTGTATATTTCGGTTGTACCATTAGCAATTATACCTGCAATAATTAAAGCTGCACCTGCACGTAAATCAGATGAATAAACAGGTGAACCATAAAGTTCTTCAACTCCTTCAAAAAATGCAGATTTACCTTGAGCTGTTATATTAGCTCCCATTTTATTTAATTCGTCAGTATATTGGAATCTTGATTCCCAAATACTTTCTATAATTTTGCTAGTACCATTTGCTGTTGCTAGAACAACACCCATTTGTGGTTGTAAATCAGTAGGAAAACCTGGATATGGTAAAGTTTTTATTGTGGCTTTATTAGGTCTATGATCACAAGAAACTCTTATACTGTCACCATAATCTTCAACTGTTCCTCCAATTTCTATTATTTTAGCTGTTACAGATTCTAAATGTTTTGTTATACAATTTTTTACTAAAATATCTCCTCTAGAAGCAACAGCTGCAAGCATAAATGTACCTGCTTCGATTTGATCAGGA
>CAKPLV010000074.1 GCA_934167735.1 uncultured Clostridia bacterium
GTATAAAAATAATGCAATTGCCATTCCTATGATACTTGCAATATTAATATTTAACATTAATCCAAATGTGATTTTTATAACATTTAATTCTAATATAAATGGTTCTTTTAATCCAAATTCTTGTCCATATGATAACCAGTTTAACCATTCAACTTGTGAAGCTAGTTGTCCTAACAAGCCTCCTATTACCAATCCTGAACAAATAAATATTAATAAAATCCATATACTTTTATCTCTTGTAGCCATTTTTTCTCCTCCATCTTTTTATTTTTTCTTATGAAATTATATCATTTTACATTTTTTTTAACAAGCATTTTATATAAAAAAGCCCAACTTTTTATGTTGGGTTTTTCTCTACTCTTGCAAGGTATTCTTCAATATTTCTAGTTTCTCCATTATATGTCATAAAAAATGTATTTTCACCTGTACTACTATTTGATCTCATATATATTGAATCAAATACAAAATTATTATCAATAAATTCTGATCCGTCCATTCTCATTAAGTTGTAAAGATTTCCTTTTGCTACAACAACCATTTTATAACTTGGTATTACTAATACTGGATATGAATTTGATACTTTTGATGTTGTACAACCTAAAGATGTATATTCAAAATCTTTAATTTTTTTACCCGTTATATCAAAAAATCCCCACATATTATTGCTTTTTACTGGTATTAATTGATCAAATAATATATATTGATTTTCTATACCATTTTGTGTAAAGCTATTTGAATTTATTCCTATTTGTTGATATTCTGGTGAAATTAATATATCTCCATTTTTATCTATTACTCCATATGCATTTTTTTGTTTAATTAAATACAATCTTCTTTCTGTGTCTATTAATTTTATATCATCATAAGCTATTTTTATTTTTACTTTTGCATCTGTTGAAACTATTCCATATTTTCCATTACTTTTTACTAAAAAATCATTTGATGTAGGTAAATATGTTATATTATCGTATTTACTTTCTATTGCATATGTTCCTGTTGTTACTTGTATTACTCCATATTGTTCATTACTGCTTTTTACAATTAATAATCCTTCAAATATTGCTTTTTGATTTGTATATTCTTCTGAATAATTTTCTATTCCTAATTTAGTGACATAATATTGTACTAAATAATCCATTGTATATATTGCAATTTGATTATTTTCCTGCATAAATTGAACATTAAATGCCTTTTCTATTCCATCTGGTGTTGTATACAATTGACCATCTATTTCTATAACTTTTTCATCAATATCAATATATTGGTATTCAGTATAACTTTTATTGCTTTTTATCAATTTATTTGAACCAAGTGTAAACATTGCAACTTCATTTTCATTTTCAACACTGCATTTTGTTTTATCTTCTGATTTTACTTTGAAGTCACCTGTATATCCATTATAATTCAAATATCCTGACATCTGAATTATTGGTATATATATTTTAGTTCCTGTTTCTGTTTCTTCAAAATGAAATATATTTTCTAATTCATTTGCATTTACTTGATCTAATGTTATTTTCATAACTGATCCTTTTAAATACATTATCATTGCAATAATTACTATCATTAATATAATAAGAAAACCTATTATAATTCCTATGATTAATGGTAGTTTTGATTTTTTTGTATCTTTTGTATCTTCTTCATAGTATAAGTCCATGAATACTCCTCCTATTTTTCATAACCGTATTTTTTATAGAATTCTTCTTTAAATGTGCCTAGATTATCATTTTCAATTTCTATTCTAACTCTTTCCATTAATTTAGTCAAGAATCTTAAGTTATGAATTGAAAGTAATCTAACTCCTAAAATTTCATTTGCTTTTACTAAATGTCTTATATATGCTCTTGTATAATTTTTGCAAGTATAACAATCACATTCTGGATCTAATGGTGTCCAATCTCTTTCATATGTAGCATTTCTTACTACAACTTTTCCATGAGATGTCATTGCTGTTCCATTTCTTGCTATTCTTGTTGGTAGTACACAGTCACACATATCAATTCCTGCCATTGCAGCTTCAATTAGATAATCTGGTGTTCCAACTCCCATCAAATATCTTGGTTTGTCTTTTGGCATAAGTGGTGTTGTATATCTTAATATATCTAAAAATTCTTCTTTTGGTTCACCAACACTTATTCCTCCAATTGCATATCCTGGTAAGTCTAATTCTATAAGATCTTTTGCTGATTTTTCTCTTAAATCTTTGAAAAATCCTCCTTGTATAATTCCAAATAATGCTTGATCTTCTGGTCTTGAGTGTGATGCTAGACATCTTTTTGCCCATCTTGTTGTTCTCTCCATGGATCTTTTTGTATATTCATATGTTGAAGGATATGGGCAACATTCATCAAATGCCATCATTATATCTGAACCTAAAGCATTTTCAATTTCCATAACTTTTTCAGGTGTAAACATATGCTTACTTCCATCTAAGTGTGATTTAAATTCAACTCCCTCTTCTGTTATTTTTCTTAAATCTCCTAAACTAAATACTTGGAATCCTCCACTATCTGTTAATATTGGTCTATCCCAGTTCATGAATTTGTGAAGTCCTCCCGCTTCTTTTACAATTTGATGGCCTGGTCTTAAATATAAATGATATGTATTTGATAATATTATTTGTGCTTTTACTTCTTCTTTTAATTCTTCTGGTGTCATTGATTTAACTGTTGCTTGTGTTCCTACTGGCATAAAAATAGGTGTTTGTATATCTCCATGTGGTGTGTGTATTACTCCTCTTCTTGCACCAGTTTGCTTACATTCATGTAATAATTCATATGTTACTGCTGGTTTCATTATTATTTCCTTTCTTTTTTATTTTATAAACATTGCATCCCCAAAGCTAAAGAATTTGTATTTTTTTTCTACTGCTTCATTATATGCTTTTAATATATATTCTCTTCCTGCAAGTGCAGATACTAGCATTAATAATGTTGATTCTGGTAAATGGAAATTAGTTATCAATCCATCTATACATTTAAATTTGTAACCTGGATATATGAAAATGCTTGTATCTCCTTCAGTTGCTTCTACCATTCCTGTTTTTTCATTAGCAATTGTTTCTAATACTCTACATGATGTTGTTCCAACTGAAATTACTTTTTTTCCATTTCTTTTTGTTTCATTTATTTTGTCTACATCTTCTTGTTTTATATAGAAATGTTCTGAATGCATATCATGATCTTCTATGTTTTCTTCTTTTACAGGTCTAAATGTACCTATTCCAACATGTAGTGTTACATTTGCAATTTTTACACCTTTTTTCTCAATTTTTTCTAATAGTTCATCTGTGAAGTGTAAACCTGCTGTTGGAGCAGCTGCAGATCCTTCATATTTCGCATATACTGTCTGATATCTATCATTATCTTTTAATTCTTCATGTATATATGGTGGTAATGGCATTAAACCAATTTGATCTAAAATTTCATTAAATATACCTTTATAATGAAATTTTACTTTTCTTGTTCCTCCAGGCATTGTATCTATTACCTCTGCCTCCATAAGTCCATCTCCAAAGATTACTTTTGCTCCAACATGTAGTTTATTTCCTGGTCTTACAATACATTCCCATATATCTCCTTCTATACGGTTTAATAATAAGAATTCAACATGTGCTCCTGTTTCTTTCTTTCCATATAGCCTTGCTGGTAAAACTTTTGTGTTATTTCTTACTAAACAATCTCCTGGTTCAAGGTAATCTATTATATCTTTAAATATTTTATCTTCTATTGTTTGTTTTTCTCTATTTAATACCATTAATCTAGATTCATCTCTATGTTCTATTGGTACTTGTGCTATTAATTCTTCTGGTAATTCATAATTAAAATCTGTTAGTTTCATATCGTCTCGCTTATTGCTATCTCCTTTCATCAATATCCCTTATATTTTACTATTTTTCAGCCTTTTTTTCAATACTTATTTCAAAATAAAAAAGATAATATCTAGCTTTGAACTAAATATTATCTATTTTTTGATTTGGCACACTTATTTATTTTATAGATGTGAAATTTTTTCGATTTCGGCTAATCTTTTTCTATCGCTTTCGAACATATCTTCTATTGCTGTTTGAAAAGACCATAAAATGTCTACAATATTTGTTACATCTTCTCCTCTTTTGCGTTCATATTTTTCCCAATTTTTATTATTTTCTATCCAACGTTTGTCGTTTTCATTCCAGCATTTACTATTTTCTATCCAATGCTTTTGGTTTTCGTTCCAACGTTTGTTATTATCTATCCAACGCTTGTCGTTTTCATCCCAACGTCTGTTGTTCTCTTCCCAACGCTTATCGTTTTCGTCCCAACGTCTGTTGTTCTCTTCCCAGCGTTTGTCGTTTTCGTCCCAACGTTTGTTGTTCTCTTCCCAACGCTTGTCGTTTTCCTCCCAACGTTTGTTATTCTCTTCCCAACACTTGTCGTTTTCGTCCCAACGTCTGTTGTTCTCTTCCCAGCGTTTGTCGTTTTCGTCCCAACGTCTGTTGTTCTCTTCCCAACGTTTTTCGTTTTCGTCCCAACGCTTGTCGTTTTCGTCCCAACGTCTGTTGTTCTCTTCCCAGCGTTTGTCGTTTTCGTCCCAACGCTTGTCGTTTTCGTCCCAACGTTTGTTGTTCTCTTCCCAACGCTTGTCGTTTTCATCCCAACGTTTGTTGTTCTCTTCCCAGCGTTTGTCGTTTTCGTCCCAACGTTTGTTGTTCTCTTCCCAACGTTTTTCGTTTTCGTCCCAACGCTTGTCGTTTTCATCCCAACGTCTGCTGTTCTCTTCCCAACGCTTTTCATTTTCTTTTCTAAACTCTTTTAGTTCTTGTTTGACTTCTTTTATATCGTCTCGTAGATCATTAATTACTTTTAAAATTTGTACCATTTCATCATTGCTCATACGAAATCATCTCCTTTCTTGAAAAAAATTTTTTTGAATTAAAATTTGAACTAAATTTTTTTGAATTAACTAATTAAACTAATTAAAATTAAATTAAAAGTGTACCAATTAATTGAATTATTATGCTTCAAAAAAATAGAAGCACAATTCAAATGTGCCTCTATTATATAATTATTTTTTCGATTTTGTCAACAGATTTTTCTATTTTATAACTTCTGCATCAAGCATTAATTTCTCACCATTGATGCTAACTTCTGTATAATTCTCTCTTTTTGCATTAAATAAAACATTTTCTGTTAAAGTTTCTTTTTTAATTTCTTCTTCAAATTTCTTTATAAGTTCTTCTAACATTTCATTTTCAGACACATATAAATTTATTTTATCTAATACTTCAAATCCTTTGTCTTTTCTCATGTTTTGAACTTTTGATAAAATTTCTCTTACATATCCTTCTTCTTTTAGTTCAGGAGTTATAGTTGT
>CAKPLV010000075.1 GCA_934167735.1 uncultured Clostridia bacterium
CTGTTGTTGTTTCTTTCATTTTCTTTTCTAATGATGTAATTAGTTCTTGTAATTCTTTTATGTCTGATCCCATCATTTCCCAATCATTTCTGTTATTTGATTCTGTCAAATTTTTATTTGCATTTATGATTGCTTTTAATATTCCTTCCATATCATCTGTATTTGTAATTTCAATATTTCCAGCTGATTGTGATAGTAATTTCTTCAATGAATCTTTTAATGTATCTCCTATTGCAACTTTTGTTCCAGATGCAACTATTACTTTCTTTAATGTTGTTGGTTTATCTGGTTCATTTGCCATTGTTTGATATATTGATTCTACATATAATATTGTATTATTTATTGGAATTATCTTCATTTCCTTTGTAATTCTACTTCCTGTAATATTTATTGAATTTAATTCGGCTGATATTGTTTCATCTTGTTCTATTTGAGTATCTAATTGTGTTGGACCTAATATGTTACTATCTGCAGGATATTTATAAATTTTAAGTGTTGGTTGTGTACCATTATAAGTTCCAATTAGATATGATGATATATTATTTTTTCCATTTTGAGTATATATTTGTACTAATCCAAATTTATTTTCATCTGTATCTGGTGTTTTTATTATTGCTGTATATGGCTCTAATACTGATGTTTTTGTTTTTGAACTTGTTGTTCCATATGTTGCGTATGCCCATATATCACTATTTCTATATAATACATCTTCTTTTACATTATGATATACTTTTAACATATTTGCTTGAATTTTATATAAAAATTGTGGATATTGGAATTGTTGTTTTATATCTTTTGGTATTTCTTTTTTGCTGTAGTCTGCAAATATTGTTGGATACAGTTTTAAATATGCCATTATTATTGGGTCTGTTCTGTCTGTAATATAAAATGTCATTTTTCCATTATAAGCATTTATTATTACTTTTACAGAATTTCTAATGTAATTAAGTTTTAATTTTTGTTTTGAATTATTATATTCAATTTCTGAATATGTTGAATATGGATATTGATCTGAAAGTGTATATCCATCAACTACCCAATATATTTGTCCATCACTTACAACTGTATATGGATTTTCATCATAAATTATATATGGTAATGCTGTTTTTGCTCTTTCTATTATATTTCTATTTGTTAATATTTTGCTTTCATTTGTAACAGTATTTGACATTGCTAATTTTATATCTTTGTTTTTTATTGCTAAAATTAGTCTATCTATAAAATTAACTTGTATTCCTGAATCACCATTATAATTATATGTGTATTCAATTCCATCATTATCTGTATAATCATATTCTGTTTTATTTGTAGTATTTGTTACAGCAATACTATTTGTTTCTAGTCCATAATAAATTCTTGGTTCTGTGATATTTTGAACATTGTCACTTCCTGTTATTTCTTTTTGAACATATTGTATATTTCCATCCTCTGCCGTTTCTGAGGCTGATACAATAATTTGACCTATTCCATGTGTGTATTCATATGTTTTGTTATTATATGACGTTGTTGAACTAACAATTTCTCTAGGTGTAACATATGCTAATTTTTCTTCATCATCTTTTTTATATTTTTCTATTGATAATTTTCTAAATGTATAATATCCAGAATTTGTTTGTGAATCATTTAAACTTTGTAATACCATGTTTTGGCTTACTACAGGAATATTGTTTATAACTCCTGAATTTTCTCTGATTTCATCTTCTGTTATTGTTCCTGAATAATCAATACTTGTTTCTTCTACATCTATTCCATATGCATCTTTGGTTGCTTTTATATTTTCTCCAATATATTTCTTTTCTTTATCAAATTCATTTGACCTTACAAATATAAAGTCAAATCCAACCATTGCAATAAATAATAAAACTAAATATGTTGGCACTGTTAATAATGATATTATAACTTTTTTATTTTGATTTTTTTGAAAGAATTTTATACCAACCAATACAGCTATTGTCATTACTACTGCAAGTCCTATATATCCCCATAATTGAACTGTTGATTCAACAATTCCTGCACCTGTAAGTTCCATGTCATTACTTAGTGTTAGGAATTTTCCAAAAACTATGTCCTGAACTCCAAGAATTGTTTTCCCTGCAAATAATAACATAAAAAATATTGCATTTCTTAATAAGTTTTTAATTAGTTTACTTTCTCTTAATAATTTTCTATCAACAGCATTAAAGCAAAAATTGAAAACTAATATGTAATATGCTGTCATATATAAACTGATTCCCATAACTATTTTAATTAAACATTCTAATATTATAGATATTAATGGTTTAATAAACATATAATATGATATATCTAATCCAAATATTATATCTGTTTTTTCAAATGATACATTGCTTGTACATAATAATATTTTTTCTAATAAGTTATTTGCTAATATTACACTTCCAATGGCTGAAATAACAAATACTAGTGATTTATTTGGCAATTTAGGCATTGGTTTATTTTCTTGTTCAAAAAATGGTTTTAATCCTTTTTTTATACCTAAATTTGTTAAAAGCATTATTATTGATAAAAGTATAAAACTTATTCCCATAATTATATATTTACATTTTATATTAGTTAAAAATGCTTGTACATATTGTTCTCCCAATTCTAATTGCTCTAAATATTGTCCCCTTAATGATATATATGTTACTAATAAATATATTATTATGAATAGTATTACTAAAATAGTTCGTAATTTTTTATTTAATTTCATTATTTCCTCCATTATATTATTGCTTTTGCAAAATCTTTTGAGTTGAATATTTCCATATCATCTATTTGTTCTCCAACTCCTATAAATTTTATTGGTATTTTATTTTCTTCTACAATTCCTATTACAGCTCCACCTTTTGCTGTACCATCTAATTTTGTTAATATTATTCCTGTAATATCTGTTTGTTCTTTAAATGCTTTTACTTGTGATATTGCATTTTGACCTGTTCCTGCATCAATTACTAATAATACTTCTTTTGATGCTTCTGGCATTTCTTTTTTGATTACCTTTTGGATTTTGTTTAATTCGTCCATTAAATATTTTTTATTATGTAATCTTCCTGCTGTATCACATATTAAAACATCTGCATTTATTTCTTTTGTTTTGGCTATTGCTTCATATACTACTGAAGCTGGATCAATTCCTTCTTCTCTTTTTACTATTTCTGCTCCTGCTCTATTGGCCCATATTTCAAGTTGTTCTACTGCTGCTGCTCTAAATGTGTCTGCAGCTGCTACAACAACTTTTTTTCCTTCTCTTGATAATTTTGCTGCCATTTTTCCTATTGATGTTGTTTTTCCTACTCCATTTACACCTACAACAAGTATTACAGATGGTTTTGTTTCTAGTTTTAAACTATTATCTGATATTTCTAGTATTTTTTCAATTTCTTGTCTTAACACTTCTTTTACTTGTTCTTGATCTTCTATTTTTTCTTTTTTCATTCTTTCTCTAAGATTTGATATTATTTTTGTTGATGTTTCAACACCTATATCTGACATTATAAGTACTTCTTCAAGTTCTTCTAAAAAGTCTTCATCTACTTTTCTGAAATTACTGAATACATCATTTATTTTGTCATTTATTGATTCTTTTGTTTTATTTAATCCTTGTTTTAATTTTTCAAAAAATCCCATTTTGTCCTCTTTTCCTTAGCTTATAACTAATTTATTTTTTCTTTTCATATTTTAACATCTTTTATTTCAAATTGCAATTAATATATAAAAAAATACCTATTCTAACATCTTTAGAATAGGTATTTGATTTACTTTATATTTCTTTCCAGAACCAGTCTAAACTATTATCAAGGCTTTTTTTGTTATCTTTTTTAGCTTGCATATCATCTATCCATAAATATGATACAAATGATATAAATATAAATGCAAAGTCTAATATTATACACCATGTTAATGTTGGACTTTTGTCACTATATTCTGCTGATAAAGTCATAAGTTGGAATACATGCATTATTAATAATGCTAAATATGTAAATAATGGTATTGCCATAATATAACTCTTTTTTAATTCATGTCCTAAAAATATAAATAATACTGATATTAATAATAGTAATAATAATGTAACAACATTTGTTATGTCTAATATAATCATTTATTTTTCCTCCTTTGTTTCTACACCTGCTTTTCTCTTTACGTATATGTATATAGTATCATTCTTTTTTTTATTAATCAATACTTATTTGCAATTTTTTTCAATTAATTCTGCTATATTTTTTGCTTTTTCTTCAATTAGTTTTTCGTCTTTTCCTTCTATCATAACTCTAACAAGTGGTTCGGTTCCTGATGGTCTAATTAACACTCTTCCATTTCCAGAAAATTCTTTTTCTAATTTTTCTATTGCTTCTTTTATTTCCGCATTTTTTTCATAATCATATTTCTTTTCTGTTGCTACTTTTGCATTTATTAATACTTGTGGATATTTTTGAACACATTTTGCTAATTCCGAAGCTTTTTTATTTGATTCTAACATAGCTTGAATTAACATTAATGATGTTAATATTCCATCTCCTGTTGGATTGTAATCTAATAATATAACATGACCTGATTGTTCTCCACCAAGATTATATCCATTTTTTAACATCTCTTCCAATACATATCTGTCTCCAACTTTTGTTTGAACTAGTTTTAGATTATTTTTTTCTGCATATTTATTTAATCCTAGATTGCTCATAACTGTTGCAACAATTGTATCTTTTTTTAACATATCTTTTTTCTTTAAATATTCTGATATAATTGCTATTAATTTATCTCCATCTATTTCTTCTCCGTTTTCATCAACAGCTAGACATCTATCTCCATCACCATCATATGCAATTCCTAAACTCATTTTGTTTTCAACAACATATTGTTTTAACATTTCTAGATGTGTTGAACCACAGTTGTGATTTATATTTATTCCATCTGGTTTGTTATTTATTATAACATGATTTATTCCTAATGTTGTAAATACCTTATCTGCAACTTCATATGTTGCTCCATTTGCAGTATCTATTACAACTTTAAATTCTGAATTATTGTGTTTTTCTATATTGTCTTCGAAATTTTTTCTGAAAAAATATACATATTCATCTAATAAATCTGTTCTATTTTCTGAAACTCCAATTTTATCTTTTACAGCTGATAATTCTTCTAATTTTCCAGAATCCATAACATTTTCTATTTCTTCTTCTATTTCATCTGGAATCTTCATTCCTTTATTACTAAAATATTTTATTCCATTAAATTCAAATGTATTGTGTGATGCTGATATTACTACACTTGCATCTGCTTGTAATTTTCTTGTTAAATATGCAACTGCTGGTGTTGGAACTACT
>CAKPLV010000076.1 GCA_934167735.1 uncultured Clostridia bacterium
AAATAATGTTGATGAAAATTTAGGTGATGCAACATTAGTTTCTAATAATGAAATACAAAAAGAAACACCATCAACAGAAAATACAGTTGAAAAAGAAGAAGACAGTTATTTTAAAGAATCAAAATTATCAAGAGATACAATGTATTCTCAAACACTTGAAACATATAAATCAATGTTAAATAATAATAATGTTTCAGAAGAACAAAAAGCGATTATTACACAAGAAATAACCAAACTTAATAAAGAAAAAAATGCAATAATGATATGTGAAAATTTAATATCAACAAAAGGATTTGAAAATTGTGTAATATTTGTAAATGTTGAAAGTGTAAGTGTTATAATAAAATCTGATGAATTAAAAGCAGAAGAAATTGCACAAATACAAAATATTATTTCAAGAGAAATTGGGGCAAAAGTTGAGAATATACACATAATGAAAAGAAAGTAAAACAACTTGATTTTTTTAAATAGTTGTGATATTCTAACTTTGTAAAAAATTTTTAAGGAGGAAATTAAAATGGAATTAAAGGGTTCAAAAACAGAAGCTAATTTAATGGCTGCATTTGCTGGTGAATCACAAGCAAGAAATAAATACACATATTTTGCAAGCAAAGCAAAAAAGGAAGGATATGAGCAAATTGCTGCAATATTTTTAGAAACAGCAGACAATGAAAAAGAACATGCAAAAATGTGGTTCAAATTATTAAATGGTGGAGATATTGGTACAACAGAAGAAAACTTACAGGCAGCAGCAGATGGAGAAAATTACGAATGGACAGACATGTATGCAGAATTCGCAAAAACAGCTAAAGAAGAAGGATTTGATCGTATTGCATACTTATTTGAAGAAGTAGGAAAAATAGAAAAAGAACATGAAGAAAGATATTTAAAACTATTAGAAAATGTTAAAGAGGGAAAAGTATTCAAAGCTGGAGAAGTTAAAATATGGAAATGTAGAAATTGTGGACATATAGTAATTGGTACATCAGCACCAGAAGTTTGCCCAGTATGTGCACATCCAAAAGCATATTTTGAAATCAAAGCAGAAAACTATTAATATTTCACTCAAAAGAAAAAGAGAGGAAAATTGATGAAAAAATTAAAGCAAAAAAATATAATAATTATTATAGCAATTATTTTAGTAATAGCAATAATTGTAGGATGTATTTTCTTAGCAAAAAAATTAAATAAAAAAGAAGAAAAAGTTGAAGAAAAAAACGAAATCCAAGTTGCAAACTATCAAACAGAAATAGATATGACAAACTTAGAAAATTGTAAAATAAGAGAAGATGGAATGAAAGTTAATACATCAAGTAAAATAGCCAAAGGAATAGAATTTAATGATGTTTTCCTAAAAGACATAACAATAGAATCATCAGGAGATATGGCTGTATTTAATGCTTCAGTTGAAAATAATTTAGATAAAGATATAGAAAATTATATTATATTTATAACATTTCTAAATAGCAAAGGAGAAGAAATAGATACAGTAGAAACAATGTTTCCAGACATTCCAAATGGTGAAACAGGTTTCATAACAGCAAGTACACCAAAAGATATAGCAACAGCAGACTCAATAAAAATAGACAGACAAAAAATCTAATAAGAGGGACTTTTTATAAGTCCCTTTTATGTTCTCCATTTCATACTAATATCTGATTGAGCTTTTTTCTTTTTGGGAGAAATAAAACTTGCTCTATATTCTTGTTTCCAAATAGGTGGAATAAAAAATCCATTACCTTTTGTGTTATATGAAGGAGTTATAGGTGTAGTGTAAGGAACACCAAAAGACTTCATACTACACAATAAGCTTACATATATAAATAGACCTGCACCTATACCAAGAAAACCTGTAGTAACACCTAATAAAATAAAGAAAAATCTAAAAATTCTCAAATGAAATCCAAATGCAAAATCAGGAATAGTAAAAGAAGAAATACCTGTAATTGCAACTATAATAATTAATATAGGACTTACAATACCAGCATTTACAGCAGCATCACCTAAAATCAAAGCACCAACAATCCCAATTGTTGAAGCAATAGTTGAAGGAACACGTAAACCAGCTTCTCTTATAAGTTCAAATGAAAATTCCATCAGAAGAATTTCAAAAATTATTGGAAAAGGTACATTTTCACGAGCAGACAAAACAGAAAATAACAATTCTGTAGGTAATATTTCCTGATGGAAACTTGTTATTGCTATATAAACTCCTGGGAGTAAAAGAGTCATTATTGCAGCAACAATTCTAATGCCTCTTAAAAAATTTGAAAACAAAGGTCTTAAATTGGTATCTTCAGGAGAGAACAAGAAATCCTCTATTGTAGCAGGCATTATTAATGCATATGGATTACCTGCAATAATTACAACAACACGACCTTGCAACATATATTTAGTACATTTATCAGGTCTTTCTGTTGAAATAATTTGAGGAATACCAAAATTATCATCTTCTTCAATTAATTGTTCCAATTGACCAGAAGATAATACAGAATCAACATCTAAATTACTTATACGATATTTTACCTCTGCCACAAGATCACCATTTGCAATATTACCCATATAGCAAATACCACATTTGGTTTTGCTGATTTTACCAACTGAAATTGTTTCAATAATTAAATTTTCATTATTTATAATACGTCTAACTAATGAAGTATTTGTTCTAAAATTTTCAGTAAAAGCTTCTTGAGGACCTTTAATAACAGACTCATTTTCAGGAACAGATACACTTCTTGTTGAATATTTCTTAACATCAACATCATAAGCAATATTTAAAGTATCAATAAAAACTAAACAATTTCCCATATTTATACCTGAAAAAACATCAGAAAAAGATGTAGCTGTACTAATACTATTTTGAGGCATCAAAGTATTATATACATAATCTGATAAATTATTATTATAATTATTGCCATATCTATGTTTTTTTACCATCAATGGATTTAAAATAAAATTATTAATTGAATCAGAATCAACTAATCCATCAATATAAATCAAAAAACATTTGAAAGTTCTGTTTAATACAAATAAATTAAATTCTCTGATTATAATATCATCACAAATTAATGAATTGTATTTAGATTTTAAGTAATTCAAATTATCAGCAATATTATGATAAACATCAGGAATATTTTCAGAAATATTAGGCAAATTAGTATTAAAATTATTAGAAATAGAGAAATTATAATTTCCATTATTATTTTTAAAACTATTAAAAAAATCTTTTATATCCATAACAATAATATTAGCAAAAAAATGAAAAATATTCTAAAAAAATTTCAATAAACTAGCACTCTACTATTGACATTGCTAAAATATATGTTATAATAATAAATGTAAATAAGAAAAAGAGGCACATTCTATATCAAGACTGTGCTTTTAACATATGTTCATAAAGGAGGGTGATTATTATGAATATACAAAAATTTACTCAAAAATCATTAGAAGCAATACAAAATGCTCAAACATTAGCAACAGAATATCAAAATGCACAAGTAGAACAAGAACATTTGGTACTAGCATTATTAGAACAAGAAAATAGCTTAATAAAAGAACTTATAAAGAAAATTGGAGCAGAAGAAAAATTAGAACAAAGTCTTCAAGAAGAAATTGCAAACAAACCTAAAATTTCAGGAAGTGCAACAGTAAATAACAATATATATGTATCACAAGATGTTAATACAGTATTAGCAAATGCTGAAAATATCGCTAAAAAAATGAAAGATGAATATGTATCTGTAGAACATATGATGATTGCAATTTTTGATAATCCAAATGAAAAAATAAAAGAAATGTTTAGAAGATATGGATTAACAAAAAATGAATTTTTAAAAGCATTATCAGAAGTAAGAGGTAATACAAGAGTTACAACAGATAATCCTGAAGACACATATGATGTGTTAAAAAAATATGGTCAAAATTTAACAGAACTTGCAAAAGAGCAAAAATTAGATCCTGTAATAGGAAGAGATTCAGAAATAAGAAATGTTATTAGAATTTTATCAAGAAAAACAAAAAATAACCCATGTTTAATAGGTGAACCAGGTGTTGGTAAAACAGCAATAGCAGAAGGATTAGCTCTTAGAATTGTAAGAGGAGATGTTCCAGAAGGTCTAAAAGATTGTACAATATTTTCACTAGATATGGGAGCATTAGTTGCAGGTGCAAAATATAGAGGAGAATTTGAGGAAAGACTAAAAGCTGTATTACAAGAAATCAAGAAAAGTGAAGGAAGAATAATATTATTTATAGATGAAATTCACACAATAGTTGGTGCAGGAAAAACAGATGGTGCAATGGATGCTGGAAACTTATTAAAACCAATGCTTGCAAGAGGAGAATTACACTGTATAGGTGCAACAACATTAAATGAATATAGACAATATATAGAAAAAGATAAAGCACTAGAAAGACGTTTCCAACCAGTTATGGTAGATGAGCCATCTGTAGAAGACACAATATCAATATTAAGAGGTCTAAAAGAAAGATATGAAGTATATCATGGGGTTAAAATTTCAGATAATGCATTAATAACAGCAGCAACATTATCACACAGATATATATCAGATAGATTTTTGCCAGATAAAGCAATAGACTTAATAGATGAAGCATGTGCAATGATAAAAACTGAAATGGAATCAATGCCAACAGAACTTGATGAAATTGCAAGAAAAATAATGCAATTAGAAATAGAAGAAACAGCATTAAGTAAAGAAAATGATGAAATATCAAAAAATCGTTTATCAGATATTCAAAAAGAAAAATCAGAATTAAAAACTAAATTTGATGCTATGAAAGCAAAATGGGAAAATGAAAAAACAGCAATAAGTAAAGTTCAAAAACTTCGTGAAGAAATAGAATCAACAAATGCTCAAATAGAGCAAGCAGAAAGAAATTATGACTTAAATAAAGTTGCAGAATTAAGATATGGTAAATTGCCAGAACTCCAAAAAAAATTACAAGAAGAAGAGGAAATATCAGAAAAGAGCAAAGAAGATGGGTTACTAAGAAATAAAGTAACAGAAGAAGAAATTACAAAAATAATTTCAAGATGGACTGGAATACCTGTATCAAAATTAATGGAAGGTGAAAGAGAAAAAATACTACATTTACCAGACATTCTTCATAAAAGAGTTATTGGACAAGATGAAGCAGTTGAAAAAGTATCAGAAGCAATTATGCGTTCAAGAGCAGGTATAAGTGACCCACGTAAACCAATTGGTTCATTTATGTTCTTAGGTCCAACAGGTGTTGGTAAAACAGAACTTGCGAAATCACT
>CAKPLV010000077.1 GCA_934167735.1 uncultured Clostridia bacterium
ATCCCATAGTTTTTCTCTATATGATATTTCATCAAGATATGCTATTCTTACTCCTTTTGAATTTGGCTGTACATGTTTTGCCATAATATCCATTGCTATTTTACATAGATATAGATTTGTTCCCATACCAGCAGTTGCTGTTATTCCTGTTTTCTGATATATTTCTTGAACAATTTTTGTTACAAGTTCTTCTGGCTCCATATTATATGTTGCTATATAATGTGTAATATCTATAAAAACTTCATCTATTGAATATACTAATATATCATTTGCTGAGAAGTATTTTAAATATATATTATATATGTCTAGACTGTATTTCATATAATATTTCATTCTTGGTGGTGCAATAATGAAGTCTAATTTGTATTCTGGATGCATTTTTAATATTTTTGCATCATATGATTTGTCTATAAATTTTCTATCTAATATTTTGTTCATTCTTTCTATATTAATTTCTTTTACTTTTTGTACAACTTCAAATAATCGTGCTCTACCAGGAATTCCATATTGTTTTAATGCAGGCGTAACTGCTAAACATATTGTTTTTTCAGTTCTGCTACCATCTGCCACAACAAGATTTGTTGTTATTGGGTCTAGTCCACGTTCTCTACATTCTACAGATGCATAAAAACTTTTTAAATCAATTGATACATAAATATTCTTCATCTGCTTCCTCCTCGTTTTTTATTATATCATTTTTTCATCCACTTGTAAACAACTGTTCGTATGTATTTTTTACTAAATTTGAAAATATAATGTAAATATGATATAATATAGTTATATTAAATATTTAGGAGGTCGTAATATGTATAGACAGATGACGCTTGAACAGATGGATCACTTTCTTCGGCATGTTCGACAGCATGCTGAAGAACTGAAGCAAGGAATCTTTACCAAGGATCGTTCCTATTTGGAGAAACTTAAAGTAGCTAGATACATGGCACTTGAGGTATCTCATGACATGGTTCATGTTATGAGAATTAAGAACTTCGAAGGATATGAGGATGCAGACTTCTGTTTTGACATCACCCTTCCAGATGAAGACTTGACTCATCACGTGTATCGTGTATTTGATGCAACATCCTTCAAGGTTGGATGTAAAGTTCAGTCTATTCTCAATCTTGAGATCATTGATGAAAGCAAGATCCAGCTTTCCAAGGAAGAAGCCGAAGCGCAGATGACTGCGTTAGGCAATGCGATTCAGGATGCTTCTGTACTGATCGAGTTACTTGAGAAAACATTCTTCGCATAACGACAAAAAATCCCCAATTAATATTGGGGACTTCTTTTTTTTAGTTTTTATAATTTTTTAAATATTCATCCATTTTTTCAATAAATTCTGCATTATTTTTTGTTTGTGTCATTTGAGAAATGATTTGTTCTGTTACATCTGCAACAGGTAAATTATTTAAAGCTTTTCTTAATGCAAAAACAGTTTCCATTTCTGGTTTTGTTAATAATAAATCTTCACGTCTTGTTCCTGATTTATTAATATCTATAGCAGGGAATATTCTCTTTTCAGATAATTTTCTGTCTAAGTGTACTTCCATATTTCCTGTTCCTTTGAATTCTTCAAATATTACATCATCCATTCTACTTCCTGTTTCTATTAATGATGTTGCAAGTATTGTTAAGCTTCCACCATTTTCGATATTTCTTGCAGCTCCGAAGAATTTCTTTGGTTTATGTAATGCTGCAGGATCAAGACCTCCTGATAATGTTTTTCCAGATGAAGGCATTACTAAGTTGTAAGCTCTTGCAAGTCTTGTTATACTATCTAATAATATTACAACATCTTTATTATGTTCTATTATTCTTTTTGCTCTTTCTAATACCATTTCAGCAACTTTTACGTGATGTTCTGGCATTTCATCAAATGTTGAATATATAACTTGTCCTTTTATAGAACGTTTCATGTCTGTAACTTCTTCTGGTCTTTCATCAATTAATAATACAATTAATTCAACTTCTGGATTATTTGTTGTTATACTGTTTGCAATTTTCTTTAATAATGTTGTTTTTCCTACCTTTGGTGGAGCAACTATCATTCCTCTTTGACCTTTTCCTATTGGTGAGATTAAATCTATTATTCTCATTGCATATTCTGTAGGTGTTGTTTCTAGTTTTAATCTTTCATTTGGGTATATTGGGGTTAATTCGTCAAATCTTTTTCTTTTTGCAGCTTTTTCTGGATGTTCTCCATTAACTTCTCCAACAAATATTAGTGATGGGAATTTTTCTCCTTCTTTGGTTCTTGAAATTCCTTTAATAATATCTCCTGTATCCAATCTGAATCTTCTGATTTGTATTGGAGAGATATAAACATCTTTAGGACTTGATAAATAATTATCTCCTCTTAAAAAACCATATCCATCTGGTAATACCTCTAGTATTCCCTCAACAATTTTATCATCATCGTTTGTTAGCTTGTAATCAATTACAGCCTCATTTACAACAACTGGTTCATCATCATCTTTATCATCATATTTTATATTATCTTCTGCTACTGGTTTAGAGGTTTCTTCTATTTGGTATAATAATTCAATTAATTCTTCCTTTTTTAATTTTGAAATATTTTTTATATTTTTCTCCTTTGCATAGTTTCTTAATTCAATCAATGTTTTATCTTCTAATTTTAACATGACTCCTCCTTATAAATATTTTTTTGATTTTTAATTTTTTTGTTCTTTTAGTTTTGTTTGGAAATTTGTTTAGATTTTAAAATAAAATTAAAATCCTTAAAGCGTTGAATGTTTTAAGGATTTACATGTTACTATCGACATAAACTCTCTCATTTTGTAGATACATTCCAAGTTTTTCACGCGCTAATTTTTCTATATATTCTAATGATTTTGTATTTTTATTTTCTTCTTCTAGATCTTGTTTATTTTGATTTAATTTTTCTCTTGCGACTTCAATGTTTGATGATAAATTTTTAATTTCTTTGTTGTATTTGGATATGTTTATTTGTTGTTTAGCTAACATTACTCCCCAAATGATAATTGCAATTATTAAAAAATTCCTAAATAAATGTTTTTTCTTCATAAGTATCTCCATTTTCTTTATAAAAAATAACCTCTATATATATTATTCTCCATCTTTTTTTATTTTCCCCCTTTTATTTCCAATTTTTTTTAATTTTTTTTGCAAAATTTTCAAAAAAACTTCAAAAATATCCTTAAAAAGCCTTATTATTGCCTGAATTGGCTTAATTAATATAGATTTTGCTATTGTTAAAATTTTATATAGTAATTGAAATATTATATTACTTAAGGTTAATATGTATATTAAAACACCTAATATTATTCCTAAAAACATAAATATACGAATTTCTCCATCATTAAAGTACCATATGTTATATAAAATCATAAATCCTGTTATAATCCAAAATAATATGTCTTGTATACTTATTAAAATATTTGATGTGTTAAAATTTTTTCTTAATGCTCTAAATATATCAAATAATATACCTATAGCCATTCCTGTAAATGTAAATATTAAAAATAGATATGCTTGATTTCCAACCATTTATTGCCTTTCCTTATTTAAATATTTTACTTAACAGTGTTCCTGTATTTTTCTCTTGTTTATTTTGACTATATGATAAATTAGATATTTCTCCTTCAATTATTACTTCTGCTGTGTCTAAACTTAATTTGTTTATTCTAATATTTTCTCCCTTAACAGTTAATAATCCAAGTTCTGTATCAACCATTACAACTTGATCATCAAAACTAAGTACATCATTAACTCCTGACACACTTAATTTTTTTCTATTTTCTAATACAATATTTTGAATAATGTTAGTATTAACATTTATATTTTTTCTTTCTTCTATCATCTTTTGCCACTCTCCTCTCAATTATTACTACATTATATTATGCTATGTTTGTCTATTTTAGAACAAAAAAGCCTGATTCTTATATTTTAAGAATCAGGTTCTTTTCTAATTTTCAAGACTTTTTAACATTTCTTGATATTTTTGTAATTTTTCTTTTTCTTCATTTATTTTAGCTTCTGGAGCTTTATTTATGAAGCCTGGATTTGATAGCATTTTTGTTGCTCTTTCAATTTCAGATAATATCTTTTTCTTTTCTTCTTCTTTTCTTTTCTTCTCTTCTTCTATATCAACTAATTCTTCAAATGGAATATATACTTCTATTCCACTGGTAATTACTGACATTGCATTTTGAGGAATATTTTCTTTATTTTCTTGTATTGTTATTTTTTCACTTGTTCCAAGTTTTTTCAAGAATTTTTCTGATTTTTCTATTAAGTCTTTTTGAGATGTAGTAACAAATATTAATTCTGATTTTTTTGATGGGTGTACATTTAAGTTTGCTCTTAAGTTACGTATACCTATTATTATTTCTTTTATTTGTTCTATTTGTTTTTCTTCATCAACAAAATTCCATTCTGAATTGTATTTTGGATATTCTGAAATCATTATACTTTCATCTATATTATACAATTTTAAATAAATTTCTTCTGTTATAAATGGCATAATTGGATGTAATAATTTCAAACTTATTGTTAATACTGTGTTTAATACAACTTGTGCTATTTTTTTACTTTCAGATGTTTCTTCATATAGTCTTGGTTTAACCATTTCTATATACCAGTCACAGAATTCGTTCCATATGAAGTCATAGATTTTTTGAGTAGCTACCCCTAAGTCATAACTTTCTATATTTTCTCTAACTTCTTTTACAAGAGTATTTATTTTAGATAAAATCCATTTATCTTCATATTCTAATTTTGAAATATCTATTTCTTCTATTTTAGGTAGTTCTTCATTTTCGTTTATGTTCATTAATACGAATTTTGCAGCATTCCATAATTTATTTGCAAAGTTTGATGCTTGATCTAATTTTTCTGGCATGTATTTTATGTCATTTCCTGGTGTAATTCCTAATATTAAAGAAAATCTTAATGCATCTGTGCTGTATTTATCAATTATTTCTAATGGATCTATACCATTTCCTAATGATTTTGACATTTTTCTGCCTTGACTATCTCTAACTATACCATGTATTAATATATCACTAAATGGTTTTTTCTTCATACATTCTAATCCTGAGAATATCATTCTTGCTACCCAAAAGAATATAATATCATATCCTGTTACTAATACATTTGTTGGATAAAACATTTCTAGTTCTTCTGTTTTATTTGGCCAACCTAATGTTGAGAATGGCCATAATGCTGAACTAAACCATGTATCTAGCGAATCTTCATCTTGAT
>CAKPLV010000078.1 GCA_934167735.1 uncultured Clostridia bacterium
GGAGATGAAATAATAGGATATATAACAAAAGGAAGAGGAGTATCTGTTCATAGAAAAGATTGTGTAAATATAAATGAATTATTAAAAGAAGAAAACAGAATTATTGATGTACAATGGTATAATCAAGAAAAAGTAAAATATACAGTTGAAATAGAAATTTATGCTAATGATAGAAATGGACTATTAGCAGATATTGTTCAAAAAATAAATGATTCAAAAGCAAAACTTTTAGGAGTAAATGCTAGAACAAATAAAGAAAGAATTGCTTTAACAGAAGTAACAATTGAAATAGATAGTTTAGAAAGTTTGAACAAAATAATTAGAGAAATAAGAAAAATAGATAGTGTATATGAAGTTAATAGAAAGAAATAACAAAAGAGAGGATGAAAAAAATGATATTAAAAGAACTAAAGATTGAAACATGGAAAGGTGATCCAACTAATTGTTATATTGTGCAAGATGAAGAATCTAAAGAAACAATGGTAATAGATCCAGCTGGAGATGTAGAAAAAATTATAGAGATGTTAGATATATTACAAGCTAAGTTAAAATATATATATTTAACACATTGTCATGGAGATCATATTGGAGGAGTAAAAGAATTAAAAGAAAAATATGGAGGACAAATTATTGCTGAAAGAAATGCTGCAGAAAATTTGATGAATCCACAAATCAATTTAACAGAATTTATTACAGGAAACGGATATTCTGTAGAAGTTGATTCAAGAGTTGATGATAATGATTTACTTCACTTGGGAGATCTTGAATTTAAAGTGATTCATACACCAGGACATACATCTGGAGGATCTTGCTTATATTGTGAAAAAGAAGTACTTCTATTTTCAGGAGATACACTATTTAGAGGAACCTGGGGAAGAACAGATACACCTACAGGAAATTTTGATGAAATTATAAATTCAATAACAAAAAAATTAATGATTTTACCAGATGAAACAATTATATATCCAGGACATGGAAAAAGTTCAATGATAAGAGAAGAAAAGCCAATATATTTAGAACTAAAACCAAGATTATTATAAAAAGTTCTAAAACTGTAACATTATACATATAATATATATAGGAACATTAGGACAAGGAGAAAAATATGTTTAATGTTACAGTAATAAATGTAAAAAAAACGCTAAAATACGGTACAGCACTTATAATTGCATTATTAATTATGTATATTTCTACAATGAATATATCTAAAATAGAAAATAAGGAAATAATGAAAATAAATATATCAGAAAAACTTATAGGGTGCATAGTTCAAGAAATACCTGCAATTGAAAATACATATTATAAAGCAAATAATTGTGTAAAAGAAGATAATATTGAGCAAGATACAAAAGAAAAGTTTGTAAGTAAAATTTTAGACTTGGAATTAACAAGAGTGAAAGAAAGAGTAATTACAGAGGAAAAAGAAATAATCGCAAATGAGGTAATAGAGCCAACAGAATCAGAAACTGTTGAAACAAATGCTGAAATTCAAAATATTACAAAAAATCCTATAACAGAAAGTTTTAATACAGAAATAAATGGTGTAAAAATAAAAAATGAAACATCATTTGAAATAAATGATTCAATAATCAATACTAATTTAGAAATAAATAAAAATAATATTTTGATTTTTCATACACATACATGTGAAAGCTATACACCAAGTGAAAAATATCAATATGAACAAACTGGAAATTATAGAACAACAGATCCCAATTATTCTGTAATAAAAGTAGGAGAAGAACTTTGTGATTATTTGAATAAATATAATTTTAATGTATATCATGATGAAACATATCATGATTATCCAGCATATACTGGTTCATATACTAGATCTAAGGCATCTGTTGAGACAGATTTAAAAGAAAATCCAAGTGATATTATAATAGATTTACATAGAGATGCAATTGGAAGTAAAAGCAATTATGATCCAAGTATCAAAATTGGAGAAGATGAAGCGGCACAGCTAATGTTTGTTATTGGTACAAATGGAGGGGGATTATATCATCCGGATTGGAAAAATAATTTGAGTTTTGCAATAGAAATACAGCAAAAAGCAAATGAATTATATCCGGGTTTATTTAAGCCAATAATTGTTAGAAACTCAAGATATAATCAACATCTTGGTAAAGCAGCTGTAATAATTGAAGTTGGAGCAACAGGTAACACATTAGATCAAACTTTAACAAGTATGAAATACTTGTCAAAAATATTTGAACAAGTATTAAAATAAAAAAGGTAGTTCAACTATTCATGAACTGCCTTTTTATAATATGCACAATCTGAGTTTGTACATAAACTAGAGTTTGAAATAATATCATAAGAACATTGTCCATCAACTTGATAAATACAATCTAAAGAACAATTAATATTAGTCAAAGATATCACCTCATACCTATATTATTAACCGAAAAGAAAAAAATATTCAAATTTATTTATTTTTTTTATAAAAATTACAAAATTGTTTTACAGTACAAGCATCACATTTTGGATTTCTTGCTGTACATGTATTTCTACCATGCCACATAAATAAATGATTAATATCTTTTAAATATTCTTTTGGGAAAACTTTTAATAAATCATTTTCAATTTTTTCTGGTTCTTTTTCATTTGAAAGACCAATTCTGCTTGAAATTCGCTTTGCGTGTGTATCAACAGCAATACCAGTTGCAATTCCAAATACTTCAAGTAAAATTACATTAGCACTTTTTCTACCAATTCCAGCTAAAGTTAATAATTCATTCATTGTATTAGGAACAACTCCATTAAAATCATTTAAAACTTGTTGTGCACAAGTCTTTAAATTTTTTGCTTTATTTTTATAAAATCCGCAAGGATGAATTATACTTTCTAATTCAACAATATCAATATCAACAAAATCTTGAATTGATTTACATCTATCAAAAAGAATTGGAGTAGTTTGATTAACTCGTTCATCAGTACATTGAGCAGATAACATAACAGCTACAACCAATTGAAAAGGAGTTTCAAAATCTAAACTACATTTTGCATCTGGATATGTATTTTTTAATATATCAAAAAAACTAGTTATTTCTTTTTTATTCATTATTAGCTCCATTTAAAAGTAAATCTATTATTTTAGGATAAATTATATTTGCATTGTTTTTCCAGTTATCAGAAATTTGTTTTGCTCTTTCTCTTGAGCCTGCAAATGCTGAAACCTCAAATATAGTATCATTTTTTTCAATGATTTTGCATTTTACTGTATAATTATTTTATGATTTTGGAATATATTCTGTTATTATAGAAGATTCTTCTTCAATTTCAGAAACTTCAGTTTTAAAAACATTATCAGCTTTTAATTTTAAAATACCAGGTAAAAGAGACTTTGTTAAAGATAATGCGTTTTGACCTTCTGATGTAATTCTGATAAATGTATCTTCATCTTCTGTAAATGAACCAACAAATGTAGAATCAATTAAATCTGTTAATAATTCTTGAAAATAAAAGTAATTGATGTTATTGGCTGCTGAAACGATTTTATATAAATTATCACTTTTTATACCATCTGTAATTTTATTTAAAATATATAGGATAAGAACTTTATTTTCAGCTAAATCTTCGTTTGATTGTTTCATAAAAGGCCTCCTTTTTTTCAAATTTCTGTATGTATTATATCACGGAAATATGGATAAGTAAAGAAAAATCATTATAGAGTATCGAAATGTGTCGAATTTGCATATATTATATTAGCCTAAAATAAGAGGTGATAACATGAGAGAAATAAGAAAAGGAGACATGGTAAGCAGATATTCTTATAAAAATGATATAATGTTTTACGTGAAAAAAATATATAAATCCGAAAATCAACAGAGGATAGCAATACTTAAAGGTTTTGACATTAGAATAGAAGCAGATGCTCCAATTGAAGATTTGAAATTAGTAACAAAAGAAGAAAAAGATAAATATGAAAATAATATTTGGAAAAGAATAAATGCACATACAGTAGAGAAAACAATAAATAGAAGAAGAGAAATTGTTTGCACAGGAAAAATACTGCATTTAGATGGTGATAGGAAATATAGTGACAAATCAAATATGTATTATAAAAAAATGGGATTAAATGCAGTTGTTAAAAATATTGCAGAAAATAGACAATCACAAGCAGTATATAGATTATTAAATATTTATAAACCAGATATCTTAGTTATAACAGGTCATGATGGCATAATAAAATACCGAAAAATGTTTGACATAAATATGCGAAAATGTTATAATCTTTAACGTGATTTTTTTAAAACATGTAAAGATAATTCTTTACAATAAAATTGGAGGAAAAACATATGAAAGTAGTTATTCGGTTTAGCGAATTACCAAAAATGTGGAAAGCAAACAGAATTCCACAAACATTGTATCTGATTACACGTGATGCGAGTATTCCTCAAATAGGGGCAACCGAGTATGTTTTGCAAAAGGGCAAACCATTTTTTTTATTGAGAGATTGCAAATACTGCAAAATTAAATGGAGAGGCTTTTGTGAAGATGAAAGAGGAGAAATGAACATTGTTTACTTCGATTTTGATGAAAAAGATGATAATGCAATTTATGCACGCCATCAATTCGATAATGGTATTAATAAATTATACTGGAGAGAAATAAAACCGTGTATACCATTGAGAATTTAAGAAGAGAGGAGAAAGAGCTTAGCTCTTTCTCTTTTTTTGATAAACCAATACATAATTAAGTAAAAATAAGAATATGAATTTCTTAGGAGGCTTTATTATGAAATGTAAGTATGAAATTAGAAATATATTTTCACATCAAATATCAGATGATGAAATGAAAAAAATAATATGTGAAAAAATTGCTAAATTAATAAATAATGAAATAAAGAGGTAATATATTGGAAATAAAAAAAGATAGTGAGATTCAAAAGATAAAATCACATTTAGATGTAACACATATAAAATATATTTCAGAAAATATAAGAAATTTATTAGGAATCTATGTAATTAATGATATGGAATGTTTTGAAAAGAATAAAACATATATTAACAAAGAAGAATATTTTAGAGTTATCCTATACATAAGACTTTCAGTAGAAGATGGAGATATTATTGATGGTGATGTTAGTAAAAGTATAAAAAATCAATTACTAATATTATTAGATGAATGTGAAAAAAGAAAATGGATCGTTGTTGCCATATTTTGTGAAGAAGGAATCTCAGGAGTAAATGA
>CAKPLV010000079.1 GCA_934167735.1 uncultured Clostridia bacterium
ACTAAATTCAACAAGATATCATGAATTTAAGGATTTTGTATTTACAAACAATAAAGTATGTCTACTTGGTGAACCTGGTTCAGGAAAGTCTTGGTTCATTCAAAACTTTATAAGCTTTCTCGATGAACAAGGAATTAAAGTTATTCAGCATTATTGTTATACGGGAATAGATGATCTATATGAAAAAGAAAGAATAACTATAAATGTATTCTTAGCGAATTTAATAAGTGACATTATTGAGGCATTTCCACACTTAGAGTCATATAAGCTTTCGAAATATGGGGTGGATTTTGATGAATTGCAAGTTTTAATTAATAATATAAAAGAAGAAGTAGTATTAATTGTAGATGGATTAGATCATATTGGTAGAATATATAGTTTTCATAAAAAAACAATGAAACAAATTGAGACTGAAATTGTGGAAGTAATATCACGGCTGAGGTTTCCTGACAACGTAAAAGTTATTTTAGCCTCACAGCCAATTACTGAGGTTATTAATTTGTGCAATCATAACTTTAAGGAGTTTTCAGTGAAACCTTGGGACATTGGTGAAGTAAAAGAATTTATTACAAATAATAGCTTAACAGACGTTGAACTGGATTTTCACTGTATGTTATCAGACTTATTGATTGAAAAAAGTTCAGGGAATCCATTATATTTAACGTATTTAGTAAACGAATTATCTAAATACACTCATGTTATGATAACAAGAGAATTGATTGAAGGATTCCCAGCTTATAATACCAATTTGGAAAATTACTATTCATTTTTAATGACAAAACTCTCTGAAAGTCAAAAGGTGCCACAAATATTGGCAGGTTCTCCATTTCCATTAACAGAATCTGAACTTAAGGAGATTACTTCTTTAGGTGTATATGTTTCTAAAAGTTTAGAGGCTATTAGAAGTATATTATCTTATAGTAGTTGCTCTGGAGGTTATAAAATTTATCATGAGAGTTTTAGAAGATATGTTCTTGAATTACTAGAAGAAAATGAAGTTAGTGTAGATAAAGCCATTTATTCATACTTGATAGACTGGTTGAAAAAAAAGGGATTCTATGAAGATAGAAAGTCGTATCTAAATTTACTTGGACTTCTTTTTGAAGCTAAACGCTACGAAGAAATTTTAGAATATTGCAATAAGGAATTTGTTGTTGACAGCGTTTTTTATGGTAATAACATTAACTCTATAAAAAGAAATTTTGAGATTTTAATGAAGACATCTTGTAAAGCTAAAAATTATGGGGCCGTAATCATATGTACTGAATTGAGTAATATGATTTATAGTCTAGAATATGCATTTGATGAAAATTCACAGTATTATTATCTTGGATTAGGTCTTATTAATGGGTTCGAAAAACTTGAAAATATTTTAGTTTACGAAGGACGAAATGCACTAAGTTGCACTGAAGGATTAAAAGTCTGTTATCTATGCTCTGAAAATAATGTAATTCCTGAATGGGACGAGTATATAAGGTTACTCATAGAATCAAAGAAATCTAATCAAATAGTGCAAAAGAGTTATGATGAGCAATTAGAAGAGTATAGATATTTTATTTGTGCATGTTTAGATACTGGCCGAAATATGATTGATAAGATTGAAAAAGTTGCAGTTAAAGACGCATATGATAAGAGGACGGTGATAATAACTGAATATTCAAGGAGAGGATTAATTGAAGAATTAAAAGCACTGGTAAACCAACTTGAGGAACAAGAACATTGGAGAGAAAATATAGATGTATTCGATGGTAAGTATATAATTGATGAACAATATCTTGATACTGCTCTTGAGATATTATTGGACTCAGATTCATACTCTAATGACACTTTAATTGCGTTAAATTACTATATTAGTAACATTGAATGGATTATTACAAACCATTCAAATAAATTAAATGATTTTATTAAGTGTGCTGAAAATAGAAATTGGTATTATAATTGGTTAATATATGTATTTAAAGTGAGTAAAGTAATTGTTGAAGCAAAAGAAAATAAGTCTATTGATGAGTCAAAACTAATAGAAGCATATTTATGGTTAACAAAGGACATGGAATGCTTTAAGGGTAAACCGCGTACTTGTGATTTGTACAATTATAATACAATTATATTTGAATCAATAGTATCACCACTTGAACTAGTATCAACTGAATCTACATGGCGTACAATACTTGGTTTGATTGCTGAGATGTCAAGTAAAACTATGACTACGCTAATGGGGGCTACTTGCGGTCCACTACCTACGTACAAACTTTTCGAGTTATTCTTAGTAATAGCAAATGATATAAATTGTACAGTTTTAACAGAAATATTTGAAGAAAAAATAGGCGATGAGGATAAACGAAGATTTTATTCATATTTGGCTGATTATAGTTTTAAACATGCAATTATCCTTTCAAAGGGTGGTCGGTTAGACAAAGCAAAAGTTAAATTTCGAAGAGGTGTAGAGTATCTATTGTCTTATTCATTTAGAAAGGATCGTACACTAAGTCGACTGATAGATAGTGTCGAGAGTATTTATAAAATTGATGTGGAAACTGGTATTCAGAATATATTAAGACTAAAGCCATTAGCCGATGCAGTTGTATATCATACTGATGGCAGAAGTACACAAACTTATCCAAAAGAGTGGTTCGAGGTTTTGGCTAGAACTAACAGAGATATTGCTATGACATATCTGAGTTATGAGCTATTGGATTCACCAAATTATTGGGCCTTAGAAGAAAGTTTAGATAATCTTTTAGAAATTATGAATAGTGAAGTAGATCCTATTATAGAAAATTCTCTTTTTAAAACGAGACCTAATGAAATTAGTCCTAGCACTATTAGTAGTTATTTAAACAACATACGAGTTCTAAGTAATAATTCTCAAAAGGAATTAGCTAGAGTTTCTATGAGAGAATTGATAAATAGATATCCGAAAGGAATCTATGAAGATGATTATGAGAAAATAAAAGGATTGTGTGAGCAACTGAACGTAGAATTTAATTCTGAAATTATATTAAATCGTAGTTCAAATAGAACATATGATATAGGTAGAGGAAAGAAGTTTAGTTATGATAAACATGTGAGTCGTTTAAGTTTTGATGTAATGTCTTTTGAGGAAATACTTGAGTATATTGTTGATTTTGGAATAAATGAAAGTGATATTCAAGGATTGTATATATACTTGCAGTCAATTAGTGAGTTGAGTGATGACTCAAAAATGTTTATCAACAACCTAATAAAGCACATATATGATAGAAGGAGCGATGATGAAAGTAGAGAAAGAATACTAAAAGTTATTGATGCTTTAGATTTAAATTCAGAAGTTATGGCGTATATTTACATAGCGATGTTTTTGAATCATAAAGATGGGTGGTATCAGAGGTTAACTGAAACAGGATATTATATTAAAGCAGTAGAATATAATAGAGAAGTAGCGGAGGAGTATTTTTTTGAATATTTTTATAATAATCTTTATTCGGTTGACTATAATTTGGCAGTAGGTGATAAAATAATAAATGCGTTAACAGCGGTTGGATATGATGGTGAATTAATTCTTCATTATTGGGAGTCATTGTTTGAGATAATTAATTTTAGACTATCAGGACAATATGATTATAATTATAAGGAAATAGTTGAAAAGTCTAAAGAGTTCTCTTCTATAGAAAAAGCAATGTTTCTATTACTTACTCGTTTAAAATATGGTGAAGCAAATCGTTATAGATGGATTATATCTTCGCTTAACAAAATGTTAGAACAGCCAGAGTATCGTATATCTTTCATAAAACCTTTCAAGCGTTACATTGAAAAGAAGGATAGATTTATTGACTACTCACTAATTATTTTATTGTGGCTTATTAGAAAGTGGTTTACTGAAGAAGAGTTACGTAAAAACAATTTAATTAATGATTTACTAAGTATTTATCCCACTGATAATGGGATTGTAAACTACTTGATTAGGAAGATTACTGGGCTGAAAGATGAAAGAAATTACGAAAAGTATGTTCACTCATATGATGGTGGAGATAACAGTATTAATTATTTTATAGAAATCTTAACTGAGACAGATAATAGGGTTGCTTTACTAAAGGATAGCGGTGTTGATGTTGGGAATATTGCTAAGAATTATTTTCGTGAAATAAACGATAAGTCTACACGAGAAAATCTACAAGATATAATATATGATAAATCATATAGTGTACTTGTACCAAATGTTTATTTTTATGATATATTAATGAAGCATATGAGTCGTGAAGTAGAAGCATTCCTCAATGGATTTGTAGAATTACCATTTTTAAGTGAAATAGAAGAAAAAATGAATGAAGTATTAATTGATGATATAGAGTATTTAATTGCCAATTGCAACTCAATTATTCCTCGTCCATTGGATATTAATATGCCTGAAGAAGTTACTGACTCAATAACTGATGTGTATTCTGAAGAATGGATTTCATTAGCTTACTATGAACGTTGTTATAATAAAAGAGAAAAGTATAAGAATAATTTAATAGAGAATATAGATTCAACAATAGTAATTTCTGGTGTAGTATTCACAGATAAAGAGGATGTTGTTCCTTTAATGAAACTTAAAAAAGAGTATAGGCTATATGATGAAAATAATGAGTTTATTAAACCAGATTATCTTAAAAGAAATTCACTATTAGTTGCTTCTAATCTTAAGATTAATGAGGATATTTATTTAACATTTAGACCATATGATTATCTAAGTATTAGGGGAGAAATTTTGGATGTTCTCGGAATTAAGATTACAGATAATGGTGAAGGGATAATTGGCATAGATAGAACAGGGGAGACCGTGGTGAAGTACTCTAAGTGGGAAGTTTGTTTTGATGATGTTGATACTGGAAGCTATAGAGTTCCTTATATAATAGGATCAGAAGTCAAAGTTAAAAGAGTTGTGTATGATGCGATATGTAAGCTTTTTAGTAGAGAAGCAAAGAGATTTACTATTAAGTTATAATAATAAAAATTAGATGTGAAATTGCAAATGAGTTTTGGGATTATATTGTATAATTTATTTTTATTAATATTTACTATAGAGTATATAACATTAATAACTTAATGATACCAATATAGTACTAGTTGCCAAAAAGGCATTGGACTTCGAATCCAATGCCTTTTGACTAGTTAAGATCCCATTTTGTAACTTCTCTTTGTACAACTTGAGCGCTGTATTTACTAATTA
>CAKPLV010000080.1 GCA_934167735.1 uncultured Clostridia bacterium
AACACAGAAGTCAAGCTCCAATGTGCCGACAATATTTGCGGGTTACCCTGCTGAGAAGATAGGTTGTTGCCAGATTTATATATTCCTCTTTAGCTCAGTTGGTAGAGCGCTCGGCTGTTAACCGATAGGTCGTTGGTTCGAGTCCAACAAGAGGAGCCAAAATACTTAAATTGTTACATTTAAGTATTTTTTTTTGCTCTAATTAGTCATAACTTATAATTTTAAGTAAAAAATTTGAATAAATTTAAAAAAAGTATTGCATAATAAAAAGTGATAGTATATAATACAAAAAGTGGTGATGATTACATGAAGGAAATACCTGTTCCCATACCGAACACAGAAGTCAAGCTTCAATGTGCCGAAAATATTTACGGGTTACCCTGTTGAGAAAATAGGTTGTTGCCATTATATATTCCTCTTTAGCTCAGTTGGTAGAGCGCTCGGCTGTTAACCGATAGGTCGTTGGTTCGAGTCCAACAAGAGGAGCCAATTCGAATTTTCGTCGAACTTTTTGAAACTCAGTTACAGCAAGGGTTCGACGATTTCGTGTTTTATATGGAAAAATTACATTTTTATAAATATTTTCCTCGAAATTTTATTACAGGTCGATTTAACAATCGGCTTTTTTTGTGCTTTAAAGACACAAAATAGCCTCAAACACTTGATGTAAAGGAGGTTTTATGGTATGATAACCACAGTTAATAAAAAAATAAGTATGGATAAAGATTTACTTTCTAGAATTAAATGGGCATGTACTTTTAGTAATTGTGTACCAAAGATAAAGAATGGCAATCTGAGAATGATAGAAAAAACAAATTTGGCTTATATTGAGCCTCATAGTGTTATTATTAAAGAAAAGTTATATCTGTTTTTTAATAACCATGATTTTTTCTATATTGGAAATTTATCAAATAAGTTTCCACTCTCAAGATTAAAAGATGTTATCAGTGGTAACTAATACTAAAAGTTTATTAATTTCAGTTTGAATCTTACATCATAATAAATGATAATGATAATTAGTGTTAGTTAGCTACAATGCAACTAGCACTTTTTTTATTAGGGGGAATATTAATGGAAACACTAGAGCAATTAGTTCAAGCAAACAAAAAAATGGCAGGTATTTATATTAGAGTAAGTACAGAAGACCAAGCAAGAGAAGGATTTTCTTTAGGAGAGCAAGAAGAAAAGTTAAGACAATTATGTAAGTATAAGGATTTTGAAATTTATAAAGCTTACAAGGATGCTGGTATATCTGCAAAGGATATACTTATTAGTACATTAGAGCAATATCACTGCTATTTAATATGTGACAGAGATGACGTAAACACTTCAACAGCCAATGGTAGATTTTTCGTCAGAATGTTAACAGTATTATCGCAATTAGAAATAGAAATCGTATCTGAAAGAACTAAATTTGGTATGGCAGGAGCAATTAAAGCAGGACACATTCCAGGTTCGTGTCCACTAGGATATTATAGAGATAAAGACAAAGTATGCAGAGTAGATTATTCTACAAAAGATATTGTGATTAGAATTTTTAATATGTATTTAGAAGGTAAATCTTATCAAACAATTGCAAATATATTAGACAAAGAAAAAGTATTATATCCAGAAAGAAAAAAATGGACAGATGGTGCAATTAAAAGGATTATTCATAATAGAGTGTATGTAGGCGATTTTGAAAGATATAAATATGATGCTGATAAAGAAACAAAACTATATATGGATGTTGTTGAACCAATTATTTCTAGAGCTATGTGGGAAGAAGTTCAAAATCAAACAACAATCAATCAAAAATCATTTTCTAGAGATAGGGTGTATATCTTCTTTCAGAAATTAATCTGCCCTGAATGTGGCAATATAATGACTTGTAAAGGCAGTGGTGAAGAAAAGAAAAAGTATGTTTATTATCATTGTACAAAATGCAAAACCTATTTTAGAGAAGATTTAATTGAAGAATGTTTGATAGAATATATACTTGATTTAATAGAGTATGATTATAATGTTAATAAATTCTTTTACCCCATACTAGCAAAAAATTCTATAAGAGTAAAAAAAATTTTATACTAAAAATGTGCTAAGGGTTAGGGACAAAGTCCAATAGAAAAAGAATGTGAAATAGACGAATTACGGCTAGCCACATTCAGTGCTTGCTAGGACAAAATTTTTTATTAAATAAAAAAATTGTCAAAGCAGAACTTTACTTATTTAATGCTCTTTACGGGCTGTAAAGCTCAGAATCATGTTGATTGGAAGGTTGCAAATAATAAATTGTATGTTATAATTTAAATAAGAAATTCAAGAGGAACGTTATAGGTATGAATAATATATAGAATTATAATTTTATACAAATAAGAAATATATAGAAGTATTACTAGAAGAAGTGTATATCAAAAATATAAGAAGGAACAAAAGAATAAAACAAAAGGAGAAAAAATTATGAGTATTGAATTACCAGGTGGTTTATACCACTATAAAGAAGAAATTTTGAAAATGAGCGATAGAGAATTAGAACGTTTTTGCAAATTACTAGATGTTCGGTGGAGAAAGAGATGATTCAGAATTTTGTTATTATTCACCGATTGATCGTAAAAGGTTTTATCCAAAGTATATTCCAATAGGAAAAATTTTAAAGGAATTATCACAAGTACATGGTAACGTAAGTGAAGAACAAAAGCATATAATACAAAAAATTTTGTCAACAAGAGGACAACAGGTTTTTTTATCATATATGTCTAAAAAACTTAACATGGATAAACAGGCAGTAGATAATATAATGGAATTACTAACAAATGAGGAAAAATATGAGGGCTTATTGAATGAAATTTCCAAAGTAAAGAATTTACAAAATCCAGAAGATTTACAATCTAATATGCAAGCTTTAATAAGTTTTATAAATAAAAGTAAAGGTTTCTTGTTAGATGATGTGGTTTCTGAAAGAATAGATAATATAACAAGCAATTTTAATTTTGATAGATTTACTATGCCACATTATACCTTTCGAGAAGCTGGAAAAAATATAGTGATGAGGCAAGAAGAAGAGCCAAAGTTTGAAATTAATGATGAATTGCGTTCTGCAATTTTTAGTGATATGCCTGAAGAAATATCTACTGTTGAAGATAAAGCATTTTATATTTATGCAAAGCTATGTAAATTACTTGAATATGATTCAGAATATGCATATTGGGGCAGAATTCATGAGGGAGAGTATCCTAGCGAATTTTCGAAAGAAAAAATAGAAAGTATTGTTCCTGGTTCTAAAGTTATATGTCAAGATTTTTGTAGAATATATACTAAATTAATAAATGAATTGGGAGATGACATAGATGCAGTTATTTTAAAAAGAACCGAAAAAAAAGGTGGACATTGGTTAGTAGGAGTACATACCAGCAAAGTATCAATGGAGATGGACTCAACAGATATGTCAGATAATAAGAATTTTGATTTGGCAAATGTAAAAGCTGCGGGACAGATTACAGGGATAAAGTTTATCTCTACTATAGATGGTGAACTCAATATGTATAGAGAAGATTTAGATGAAATCACCACTTCAATGCTAAACGATGGAAAAGAAGTAGTTATACCAAAGGCAATGGTTTGGAAATACGAGAAAAGTGATTTCGAAACTAGACTAGAGGCTTTTTCGGAAGTACTACAGACTCATGGTATCAGAGGAACAGAATTAGTAATATCTTTTCTTCAGTTTGAAAAGCTAGGTTTTTTTGGAGAGGCAATGTTTGGTAGACCATTAAAAAAGAGTTTTTTATTAAGAAAAAGTATGGTTGATGGAAAAGAAAGATATGATAGAATGATTTATTTTCAACAAGCTAGAACAAATGGAAAAAATAGTTCAATTTATTGTATAGATTCACAAAACGGAGATATAAGTACAGAAAGATTTGATGAAATACAAGCTAGAATAGAAAGTGGAGAGCTAATATTTGAGGATGATGAACACAATTTAGATGATTTTACACAAGAGAAATAAATGTTTTCAGGAGGATATACAAATGAATGAATTTGAAATTATAAAATTAATGAATGAGACAACAAAAGTATATTTAAATAAAAAGAATGAACCATCAGAAAAAAATGAAAAGATACAGCGATTGCTAGAAAATGATGAAGCATTTTTCTTTAAAATTGAAAAAGAAAAGGCTTTGAATGTTTTGAAAATAATTGGTGTTGGAAAAGAAAATATGGAAGAAGAATATGCAAAATTAACTTCTCAAAAAGAATTTTGCAGATTGAGAGATAAAGGAATGAAAATAGATGATAGTTTTATTGTCAAATATGACTTAAACTATAATAACGATATATTTAAAGACAAAAAAGAAAATAACAAAACTGAAGAAACAGCTTTAGTTGAAGTAAAAGAAAAATGGTACGAAAAATTAATATCTGTTTTGAAAAGAATTTTCAAGATTAAAAATGTAAAAAAATGAAATGAAATAGCCCCAGAAATGACTGGGGCTATTTGAAAACTTAGTATATGACTAAGAAAGCAAATGCTTTTTTGCTAGAAATCATACATACAGTTTGTTGATAAGCTCCATAATGTGTTTTTGTATCAGACTCAATTCTGTGTCAATTGTTTTTTTGTAGTCTTCATCAACCAGATAATAGTGTATATTAGAAGTGTTTCCATGACATATAAGTTTGCGGGTAACGAAGTATGTTATCTCACTGCTGTCATCGAAAATAAAGGTCAATTCTGGACTAAATTCTGAGGAGTGAGGGATTACAGACACTACGTTTTTACTAAAACTGTCAAGATGCAAATCTAAGCCATCAATTTTGTTAAGAGCATGTGCATAGAGGTGCATGTAATTGAGAGCTTCACAGCCAAGTTGTTCACGCATGTCATGGTAAAGCTCCTTAGAGTCTAAGTTACAGATAAAGAACTTAAAAGCTTGATTAGCAATTTGCTTTTCATCTGCAACAGTGGATGGTGTAGCTAAAGCACCAAATGATGCTGCCTTGTCAAGTGATTCTCTGGTTTTGCGGGTTGAAGACTGAATCATAGAGCTTACGCCAAGAGTAGAAAGATACGATTTCATAAGATTACCTCCTGATAATTAATAAATATTGTTGATATGAGGATAAGCGAAAACAACAGGGGGATTTGCCAAATGTTTTCATACAATAATTAT
>CAKPLV010000081.1 GCA_934167735.1 uncultured Clostridia bacterium
AGCATAATTTACTGTAATAAATCCACTCTCTTTTAAATAATAAGTTTCTTGCATATTTTCAAAATTTTTCTGTTTTAAATATTCTTTTCCTTTTTCTATTGCTTCTTGTTCTGTTAGTTTTTCTTCATTTACTTCTCTATTGTAATTTAAAAATACAATATGTCCACCTTTTTGTGATATTGATATTCCTATTTTTTTGTCTTCATTTGTGTCTATTTCAAATCTGTATACTGCAATATTTCCGTTTTCAACAAGTCCATTATTACAAATATTTTTTATTTTGTTATTTCCTATAAATTGCTTAACTTTTTCTATGGCTGTATTTTCATCAATTATCTCTCCTATTAATCCTTTTTTCTCAGTACTTGTAATATGTTCAGAAAATGCACCATCATAAATTAATCCTGCATATTCGTGAAAATTTTCATTTACAACATCAAATGTGCTAACTTCTGCAATTTCCATATTATCATTATTTTCAGAAAGATTTTTCCAATTTAAAGTTCCATCATTCAATTCAGATGATATTTCATTTAACATGTTTGATAAATCAAAACTATAATCATATAATTCTTTTATTTTTCCTAATTCTTCATCTGTTAGATTTTCTCCATTGATATTTTTTCTTGATAAAGAATAACTATATTCACTTACTTGATTTAAAAATTTTTCAGTATTTTCCAATTCTTGATTTTCTACTGGTAACATTCCTAAATATGATTGTGCCAAATTAGCTTCTCTCCAAACATGTGTTAACATTTGTGCTCCTTGCTCAGAAGATTTAGAAATCATTGTTTTGGCTAAATATGTTTTTACATTTTGTACATAATCCATAACCTCATAAAGTGCCATATTATATTCATTTTCTTTTGTTTGATAATATTTTGTTGTTTGTTCTTTTAAATTATATCCTAAAATCCCTATAACAATTAACAATACACCTACAACTATTATCCAAATAATATTTTTTCTCATTTTTTCCTCCTTTTTTATTATTTTGGATTTTTTTTGAAAAAATATTCAAACTATTATTTATTTATGATAAAATGGAAAAAAACTTCAAGGAGTAATAATATGAAAAAAGTAATTATATTTTACGCATCATATGGTGGAGGTCACCTTTCTGCTGCACGTTCTATAAAAGAAACAATCGATTTAGAATACCCAGAAGTTGATTCTATTTTAGTAGACTGTATGGAATATGTTAATAAAACTATAAATAAAATAACAACCATGGCATATTCAGAGATGGCAAAAAAAGCGCCTTATACATGGGGAAAATTATATTGGGATTCACAAAAAGGGCCAATAGCACATATAAGCACAACTTCTAATAAATTATTATCATATAAATTAAATACTTTGTTAGAAGATTTTAAGCCTGATTTGATAATATCTACACATCCTTTTTCAAGTCAAATGTGTGGATATTTGAAAAAAACTGGTAAATTAAATGCAAAAATTGCAACTGTTATGACAGACTATGCCCCACATGATCAATGGCTTGTTTTTAATGAATATGTGGATTACTTTTTCGTTTCTCATCAAGAAATGAAACATCAGTTACATGAAAAAGGTATTCCAAATGAGAAAATATTTGCAACAGGTATTCCTCTTTCAAACAAATTTTTATTAAAATATGATAAAGCTCAAATTTTACAGAACTTTGGTTTATCACCAGATAGAAAAACTATTCTTTTCTTTGGTGGTGGAGAATTTGGTCTTGGAAAAACACAAACACTTAAGATTTTTAAATCTTTTGTTGAAAATAATAATAATATTCAAATTGTAGCTATTTCTGGAAAAAACCCAAAAATGAAAGAAAATTTTGAGAATTTAGTTAAAGAATTAGATAAGCAACAATTTGTAAAAGTTTTGGAATATACTGATAAAGTTCCTCAATTAATGAGTATTTCAGATTTAGTTGTTACAAAACCTGGAGGTTTAACTACAACTGAAAGTTTAGCATCTGGATTACCTATTGTTGTTATTAATCCTATTCCTGGACAAGAAGAAGAAAATGCAGCATATTTAGAAAAACATAAAGTTGCTATATGGATAAAAAAGAATGATAATGTAAAACAAATTTTAAATGAATTATTTTCAGATCAATCAAAAATGAGAGAAATGAAAATAATGGCTAGATTATTATCAAAAAAGAATTCTACAAGAGATATTTGCAAAATTCTATTAGCAAAATAAAAAATCCACATTATTGTGGATTTTTTTATAATTCTCTTCTTCCTTCTAAAGCTTTTGTTAAAGTTATTTCATCAGTATATTCTAAATCTCCACCAACTGGAATTCCATGAGCAATTCTAGTAACTTTAATTCCAAGTGGTTTTATTAATTTTGACAAATACATTGCTGTTGCTTCCCCTTCTACTCTTGGATTAGTTGCCAAAATAACCTCTTTAACTTGTCCATCCATTAGTCTTGAAAGTAATTCTTTTATCTTTATATCATCTGGTCCTATGCCATTCATAGGTGAAATAGAACCATGTAAAACATGATATACTCCTTTAAATTCATGTGTTTTTTCCATTGCTATAATATCTCTAACATCTTCAACAACACATATTACATCTTGATCTCTTTTAGGATTTCCACAAATTATACATGGATCTGTATCTGAAATATTAAAACATTTACTACAATATTTTAAATTTTTCTTTGCATTTACAATAGCTGAAACAAATTCATTTGTTTCTTGTTCTGAAGCATTTAACATGTAAAATGCAAGTCGTGCTGCAGTTTTATTCCCTATACTTGGTAGCTTTTCAAAGGCTTCTATTAATTTTTCTATTGATGGTGAATAATAAGACATCCTTTTTTACTCCTTGTAATTTTACATTAATCCTGGGATATTATATTTTCCCATTGATGAAGCTTGTGCATCATCAACTTGTTTAAATGCTTGATTAATACATGTAATTATTAAATCTTGTAACATTTCAACATCTTCTGGATCTACTACATCTTTTTCTATTTTTAATTCTTTAATTTCTTTTTGTCCTGTTACTTTAACAGAAACAGCTCCTCCACCTGCAGATGCTTCAAATTCTTTAACTGCAAGTTCTGTTTGAGATTTTTCTATATCTGCTTGCATTTTTTTTGCTTCTTTCATTAATTGGTTGATGTTCATTCCACCAAATCCTCCCATTCCTGGGAATCCTCCTCTTTTTGACATTATTCTTCCTCCTCTATTCTATTACATCAAATGGTATATCAAATCCACTTGCAAAATTTGAAAGTGCTTCTTCTTCAGATCTTTCTGTTTCACCTTGTGGCTTTGTATCAATAAATTTTACATGCATTTCTTTACCACAAGCTAATGATACTTGTTCTGTAATTTCTTTAATGCTTTCTGGTTTTTCTAGAATTGTTTTTCCAAATGGTGTTATACCTTTTGGAAATTGTATTCCAACAGTCATATCATTAACTTCTATAGCATCAGTATTTAATAGATTTGTATATAACATAATTTTTCCATTTTTCTTCATGTTATTAACTATTTCTTTCCAATATGATGCTGGCTTTGCATTTTTTCCAATTCCAACAATAGATGAATTATCCGTTTTTTTTTGTACTACATTATTTTTCTGAACATTTGGAGTATTATTTACTGTTCTTACTCCTCCTCCGCTTCTTAAATAATTCTCTATCTTTTCTAATCTTGCATTTATATCACTATTGTTTCCTGAATTATTTGAGTTACTTTCTTCTAATTCTTTACTACATAATTTTATAATTCCTGCTTGGAATATTATTAGTTTTTGAGTTGATATTTTCATATCATTCTCTAGGTTTGATAATTCATATATTAATTTTATGGCTCTTTCTTTTGTTATATCCTTTGAAATTTCTTCCAATTTTTTCAAATCTTCATCATTATATATGGTTGGTTTTTGATTTGTTTTTATCATTAATATATCTTTTATATATTTAATAATTTCCCATATAAAATTATTAAGATCTTTTCCCTCTTCTAGTACTTTATTTATAGTTTCCATAGCTAAATCTATATCAAATTCAATAATTGCTTTTGTTGTGTTGTGAATATAAGTAATTTTAGGTATTCCAACTAATTCTTTTATTTTATCTTCATCAATACTATTATCTCCATCTTGTACACATCTTTCTAGAATTGATAAAGCATCTCTCATAGCTCCTTCTGATAATGAAGCAATAATATTTAATGCTTGATCTGTTGCTTCAATTTTGCTTTCATTACATACTATTTTTAATCTTTTAACAATATCTTCATCTGATATTCTTTTGAAATCAAATCTTTGACATCTTGATAATATTGTTGCTGGTAATTTTTGTGGTTCTGTAGTAGCTAATATAAATTTTACATGTTCTGGTGGCTCTTCTAATGTTTTTAGCAAGGCATTAAATGCTCCTTGTGATAACATATGCACCTCATCTATAATATATACTCTGTATTTAGCTTTTGTTGGTAAGAAATTAACTTCTTCTCTTATTGAACGTATATCTTCAACACTATTATTAGATGCTGCATCCATTTCAACTATATCTGTTAATGAGCCAGCTATTGCAGCTTTACATATTTCACATTCATTACATGGCTCTCCATCTTTTGGATTTAAACAGTTAATTGCTCTTGCTAGAACCTTTGCTGACGTTGTTTTTCCTGTACCTCTTCCACCATTAAATAAATATGCATGCCCTACTCTGTTTGCCATTATTTGATTTCTTAATGTTCTTGTTATATGTTCTTGACCAACCATTTCTCCAAAAGTCATTGGTCTAAATTTTCTATAAAGAGCTGTGTACCCCACTCCTATCACATCCTTTATACAACAAAAATGGTAAGGTCTTAATCTCTCTATAGAGAGCACTCCACACAAAAGTATCTACTTATTGCTGCTTCCTTCCGGATCTGACAAGGTTCATAGGCTCCTGTCGGATTACTCTCTATACAAAGATTAAATCCTTTACCATCTGTATTATATACTGATTTATAATTTTTGGCAAGTACTTTTTCATTATTCTTTTATTCTTTTAAAAACATATTTGCTCATATCCGTAAATTCTTTTGATGCTGTTCCATTTTCTATAACATCTTCTAATGGTAATTCTAATGGAATTGAAGCTT
>CAKPLV010000082.1 GCA_934167735.1 uncultured Clostridia bacterium
GCTTCGATTTTTTCAGCTGTTATTATAGCTTCTAAAGTTAGTCTTGATTTAATTGCTTCAATTGCTTGAGGCTCATATTCTTTTCTTACTTCTTCTTCAGTTTTACCTATCATTTTGAAGTATTGATCAATATTTAATCCTTGATATGATAATCTTTGTTCAAAGTCTTTTAACATGTTGTCTATTTCCATGTCTATCATTCCAGATGGAATTTCTAATTTAACATTTTTGCATGCAGCTTTTATTGCAGCATCTTCTGTTTCATATTTTGCTTTATCTGCATTGCTTTTTTCTAATTTTGCTTTTATGTCTTCTTTTAATTCTTTTAATGTATCAAATTCACTAACATCTTTAGCAAATTCATCATCTAATTCTGGTAATTCTTTTTTCTTTATTTCATGTAATTTTACTTTGAACATAGCTTCTTTTCCAGCTAAGTCTTTTGAAAAATATTCTTTAGGGAATGTTACTTTGATTTCTCTTTCTTCATCAATTTTCATTCCTTCAAGTTGATCTTCAAATCCTGGTATGAATGCTCCACTTCCTATTTCTAATTCATGACCTTCAGCTTTTCCACCTTCAAATGCAACACCATCAACAAATCCTTCGAAGTCTATTGTTGCAATATCTCCTTTTTCAAGTGGTCTATCATCTATGCTTATTAATCTTGAATTATGTTCTTGCATATGTGATAATTCATGTTCAATGTCTTTGTCTTCTACATTATACTCTATTTTTTTAAGTTCTATACCTTTATATTTTCCTAATTCAACTTCTGGTTTTGTTTGAACTGTTACTACATATATAACATCTTTACCTTTTTCCATTTGTTTTATTTCAACTTCTGGTCTGCTTACAACTTCTATTTTGTTTTCTTTTAAAGCTTCTTCATAGCTTTCTGTTGCAACTTCGTTAAATGCATCTTCATAGAAAATTTGTGCACCATAATATTTTTCAACAATGTTCATTGGTGCTTTTCCTTTTCTAAATCCTGGTATATTAAAATATTTAGCATTTTGAAAATATACTTTTTTCATAGCATCTTCAAATTTTTGTGCTTCTACTGTAATCTCTAATTTTACTTCATTTGCGTTTTCTGTTTTTTCAACTTTACAATTCATGATAATCTTCCTTTCCTACATTCTATTAGCTTTTATATTATATCATATATTTTCCATTTTGCAAGTAATTTTTGAATTTATTTTTATTGCAACTTTTTTGGGCTAAAGTCTTGTTTTTTTTTCAATTATGTGATAAACTATTTTATAGTCATAATTTATTATTAAATTGGGAGGTGCAATTAAATCATGGCAAAATGTGAAGTTTGTGAAAAAACAGCTATTCATGGAAATAAATTGAGTATAACTCGTTCTCATATAAGTAAAAGATCACCAAGAACATGGAAACCAAATTTAAGAACTGTAAAAGCTGATGTAGATGGTGAAATTAAAAAAATCCATGTATGTGCTAAATGTTTAAAAAATGGAAAAGTTAAAAGAGCACAATAATAGTTCAAAACGCTTAGGCGTTTTTTTCTTTTTTAAAACACAAAAAAGCTAGCTAAAGTTAAACTTTAAGCTAGCTTCTTTTTTATATATGTTTTGCACTTAATTTTATAATTTCATCCATGTCATCATCTTCTGCAACTTTATTTTTTCTTATTGCACCACATTTTTGACATTTAAATACAATTACATATCCTTTTTTAGAATTTGTTTCTATTCCAACTGGTTCAAGTAAACCATGACATTCTTCTGCTCTATCTCCTGGATTTATATCTAAATGTTTTGAATATAAACAATATGGACAATGATTTCTACAAGTATATCCTAATTTAGGAACTTTTCTTCCACAATTCTCACATATAAATTCTTCATCTATTTTTGTAAATTTACTTTGTTCTAACATTTTAGTATTCGAAATCTCCTCCACCAATAAATTCTCTTAATAATGAATTAGATGGTACTAATTCTTTTGGAATTGGTTCAAAATATTTTAATAATTCTATTAATCTTTGTGCTTCAGCATATTCTACTTCATCATTAGTTATTTTTTCTAATTGTGGCATAACATCATCTTTTAGAACTCCTAATTCATAGATTAATGATGTATTAAATATTTTGTCTGCATCTTCTTGGAATGGGAATATATTTTTCTCTTCTCCTTTATTTACATTATCCCAACTTGATATGGTATTTTGAGCTGTATATCCTCTAAATTTGCTGTCTCTTGCAATTCTTCTTACAAGTCTTGTGTCTGTTGTTGAAATTCTGTTAAATGCATCCATATTTAGTACTGTTAAAGCACTTATGTATATTTTATATTTTTGTTCTTTAGGAATTCTTTCTGTTAATTTATCATTTAAGCAATGAATTCCTTCTATAACTAGTACTTCATCTTTTGCTAATTTGATTTTCTTTCCTTTATATTTCTTTGTTCCTTCATGGAAATCAAATTCTGGCATTTCAACTTCTTTTCCGTCTAATAATGCTAATAAATGATCATTAAATAATTTTGTATCTATTGCTTCTATACATTCAAAATCATATTCACCTTTTTCATTTCTAGGTGTTTGTTCTCTTTCTACAAAATAATTATCAACAGAAATTGTTACTGGTTTTATTCCATTTAATTTTAATTGTATTCCAAGTCTTTGTGCAAATGTTGTTTTTCCTGATGATGATGGTCCTGCTATTAATATCATTTTTACACCTTTTCTTGATGCAATATCATCTGCTATTTGTGAGATTTTTTTCTCATGTAATGCTTCTGATAATAATATTAAATCTTTTATCCTGTTTTCTTTAACTGCTGTATTTAATCTATATACTGTTCCAACATTTAAAACTTTGTATATTGTTTCATATTCTTGTAATGCCCATAATAATTTTTTTGTTTCTTTAAATTCAGGTAATTTTGTAACATCTTTTGAACTTGGATATCTTAATAAAAATCCTTTACTATATTTTTTGATGTCAAATAATTTTGTAACACCTGTATGTGTTGCAATAGTTTCATAAAAATAATTATAGTAATCTTTGCAATAATACATATTTATTTCATCATTTTCTTTTAAGTCAAATTGTAATCTTCCTTTTGGAGAGTTTGTTTTTGCATAGAATTTTTCTGCTTCTTCTCTGTTCATTGTTCTTTTTTCTATTTTTAAGTCTGCATCTATTAATTCTTGCATTTTTGCTTTGACTTTTTCTAACATTTTGTCTGTTACTTCCATGTTTTCAATTGAACAATACATTGCATTTGATAATTGATAATCTACTATTACATGTGCTCTTGGATATGTTAACCAAAATGCATTTCCCATAATAAATGTTAGTGTCCTTCTATATATTTTCATTCCTTCTTTTGAATTTATATCTATTAATTCTATTTTTCCACTTTCTTCAAGAGGATAATCTAAATTTTTATATTCATTATTGAATTTTGCTCCAACAACTGGAAATTCACTTTCTTTTATTTGATCTTTTAATATTTCTGATATTTTCGTATTTTCTTCTGTTTTTATTATTAATTTTTCTTTTTTATCTTCACTCATTTTTATTCCTCCTAGCTATGTAAATTACATTCCTATTTTACATTATTCTACCGAATAAGTCAAACTTATTTTATATTTTATGCATAGATTATTTTTATATGTATATAATTATTTCAGAGGTGTATGTTTATGAAATATAAAAGAGTACAAGATATTTTGGCAAACAAAGAAAAAGTTGATATCTTTTTTGATGAACGTCCTGTTTGGATTCAAGGTATTAATAATGATATTGCTAAAGTTGGATTTATTGATAATTTTGAAGAAAGAGATGTTTTCATTGATGATTTGTATGAAAGAAATCTTTATAATTAAATAAAGAACTCAATTAATTTTGAGTTCTTTTTGTGTGACTATTTAAATTCTAGTCTTTTGCTGCATATGGTAATACAGCAATATGTCTAGCTCTTTTAACAGCAAGTGTTATGTCTCTTTGATGTTTTGCACATGCACCTGTTGTTCTTCTTGGTAATATTTTACCTTTATCATTTACAAATTTCTTTAATTGTTCAGGATTTTTGTAATCTAATACGAAGTTTGCATCACTACATAATGTACAAACTTTTTTTCTTTGTTTTCTGAACTTTGGATTGTAATCTTCATCATAGTTATTATTGTTTCTATTATTTCTTTTTTTGTTCTTATCTGCCATTGTTTTCCCCTCCTTGTATTATTAAAATGGTAAATCGTCACTTGAAGATACTTCAAAATCTGATCCAGGCATAGCTCCAGGTACTGCATTTCCAAATGTATTTTCAAATGCTGTACTTCCTGCTGCTTCTCCATCTCTTCTGCTATCAGCAAAGTATGCTTCTTCTGCGACTACTTCTGTAACATAGTGTTTTTGACCTTGGTCATCATCCCATGTTCTTGTTTGGATTCTTCCAATTATTCCTACTTGTTGACCTTTTTTAAAGTATTTGCTACAAAATTCTCCTAATTTACTCCAAGCTACGATATTTATAAAATCTGCTTGTCTTTCTTCTCCTTGTCTTGCAAATCTTCTATTTACAGCTAATGAGAATGATGCAACAACTGTATTATTTGTTTGTGTATATCTTACTTCTGGGTCTCTTGTTAATCTACCCATTAAAATTACTTTATTCATCTTTTATCACTTACCCTTTCTACTTTAATTAAGGCCCTTTGTTTCCTAATTATTTTTTTACTACAATAAATTTTAATATTTCATCTGTTATTCTGTAAACTCTTTCAAGTTCTTTTATAGATTCTGGTTTTGCTTCGAAATCGAATTCTACATAAAATGCTTCTTTGAATTTTTTGATTTCATATGCTAATTTTCTTTTACCCATATCTACAACATTTTCTACTTTTCCATTTTCATTGATTAATCCTGTGAATTTTTCTTCTAAAGCTTTTAAACCAGCTTCATCAACACTTGGATTAATAATGATAATACTTTCGTATTTGTTCATTATTTTCACCTCCTCTTGGATATATAACTCATTTTGAATGAGTAAGGTATGTATTTCTACAAAAATAAAAACAAACGATTTCCCGTTTGTTTTATCTGGAGCAGGTAGTGGGAAT
>CAKPLV010000083.1 GCA_934167735.1 uncultured Clostridia bacterium
ATCTATAACATCTGTTCTTATTCCTATATCATTTTGAGGTATTCCTTTATACATTGCCGCTATTTCTCCTCTTTCGTCTACAACTCCAACTGTTCTACCTTTAAAATTTTCTATTCCATTACTTATGTTTCTTATAATATCTCTTAATAATGTTGTTTTACCACAACCAGGTGGTGAGATTAATAGTGTATTATATAGTGAATCATTTTCATAATCTATTAATTCTCTTATTATAAGATTACTACAACCTATTATTTGTCTTGCAATTCTGAAATTCAAACTTGATATATAATTTACATTTATGACTTGTCCATTGTCTACAATTGCACTTCCGACAATTCCTACTCTATTTCCACCTCTAATTGTTATATAACCATCACATATTTGCCTTCTATACGAATAAACTGAATTTTCACATACTTTTTCAAATGATTGTAATACATCTTGCTGTTTTACAATGTAATCAATCAATTTATTTTCTTGTCCTATTTTTATACATAATGGCTTATTACTCCTTAGACGGATTTCTTCTATTTTATCTGAGTAGTTTTCTTCAATTATTTTTCTTACATTTATTGAAAAATAATCTAATATATTTTCAATTTCATTCATTTTCTCACCTCTTTAAGGCACTAAAAAAAGCATATATTATAATATATGCTTTTCTTTTTATTTTAGAACTCATTTTTATACATATTTGATAATATTTCTTCAATCTCTTCTATTGATGCATCATTTATTATTATTGAATTATCTGTATTGAATTCGTCAAATGTTATGTTTTCATCAAATTCTGTTTTATTATTAATGTTCATTTCAAATTTGAAGCTATTGTCATATGATCTATTTATTATATCTTCATCTAATAAAAAATCATCTGTGTCATCATATTCACTATCTGAATAGTCGTTTCTTTCATACATTTCAGCAGGATTAATTCCATCTACTTTTATTGCAACTGTTGATTCTATATTGTTTATATCTTTTAGGTTTTTATATGTAACTATTATACTTGCTTCTTCTACATCTGAATTTGAATATCCTTTCATTGTATATGTATATACTAAACTATCTGTTGATTTTGTTTTTTCAATTGTGAATTCTACATAAACTTGATCTTCATCTTTGAATTTTATAGTTGTTTTATTTTCAATGTTTTCTAATATTATTGCTTCTTTAGTTTCTTGATCTACCATTTCAAGTTTTGTTACTTTTTTTGCTTTTATGTATAATTTCATTTCGATTATATCATTACTTTTATCTTCTTTGTCTATGCTGTTTATTACATCTGACATCGTACTTTGATATTGGTCATACATGTCTTTTGCAATTAATTTTTGTACTGTTTCATTGTCTTTTAATTCTTCACATATACCTTTTATTAGGTCAAATATTTGAGCATCTGTGATTTTTAGTGTAATAACATTTGAATCATCTATATCTTCACTTGTGAACATTTCATCTGTTAATTTTTCTTCAAATACTTTTGCTATATCATTTTTTATTGTTTTGATATCTTCTTTTGTTGGTTTTGTTCCAAATATTTCTATTTTGTCAGGAATATCTTCTGAATCTATTTCAAGCTTTTCTGCAAGTGCTTTTAAATTTTCGTTTCTTATTGCTATATATTTATCATTTAATAATTTTGAATATATTCCATATGTATCATCATCTCTTTTTATTGTTACTGGAATATCTACTCCTACTGATGTTTGAAGTGTTACTTTTTCTTCTAGTTTGTTTTTCTGGTTATCAACTTTTCCTTCAAATTTGATTGTTGAATTATTTATATATTCTAATTCACTTTCATTATCACTATCACTTTCTACTTTTAGTGATATTTCTCCATTTTGTTTGAATGGTGTTTTTAACATTTTTTCATAGTATTGATCTAATTCTTTTTCACTTGAAAAATTCTCCCATGTTTCTTCTTTTCCTAAATATGATAAGAATATTTCTTTGTCTGTTTTGAATAGATCTGTTGCAAAATATGCATATACTATTCCTCCTACTAATAATGCTATAATTACTGCAATTATTATTAATACTTTCTTTTTCTTCATTTTTTATCTCCTCCTATTTTTTCATATCTATAGTCTATTATACTTGAATAAAATTGTCAACTAAAATTGAAAAACTCACCTAAATAAAATTAAGTGAGTTTTTATTCTTATTCTTCCCAGTTATGATAAATATCCATAACATCATCTAAATCTTCTAGTCTTTCAATTAATCTTTCCATTTTTTCTTTTCCAGCTTCGTCTAATTCAACTGTTGTTGTTGGTACCATTTGTACTTCTGCTTCAACAAATGTTAATCCAGCTTCTTCTAGTTTTTCTCTTACTGCTGAAAAGTCTGATGGTTCTGTTGTAATTTCATAAACTTCTTCTTCTGAGTTGAAGTCTTCTGCTCCTGCATCTAATGCTAACATCATTAATTCATCTTCACTCATTGAAGTTGCTTCTTTTTCGATTACAATTACTCCTTTTTTGTTGAACATGTATGATACACATCCTGTTGTTCCAAGATTTCCTCCAGCTTTATCAAATACATGTCTTACATCTGATGCTGTTCTATTTCTATTGTCTGTGTTTGCATTTACTATTACTGCTACACCACATGGTCCATATCCTTCATAAACAATTTCTTCATAATTTGCTGTATTTCCCTCTCCTGATGCTTTTTTTATTGCATTGTTTATTGTGTCATTTGGCATGTTTGCTGCTTTACATTTTGCTATTACATCTTTTAATTTTGAGTTTCCTGCTGGATCTGGTCCACCTTCTTTTACTGCAATTAATAATTCTCTACCTAGTTTTGTGAAAGCTTTTCCTCTTGCTGCATCTGCTTTTCCTTTTTTGGCTTGAATGTTGTGCCATTTACTGTGTCCTGACATATCTCTTTCCTCCTCTTTGAATTTTCCTATATTTCTAAAGGCTTTCATGCCCTCCGTTATAATCTTCGTTTATTATTGTATCACATTTTTTCTTATTTGTGTAGTCTTTTGTTAAATAAACTTCTTATACTTTTAATATATTGGCATTTTTTGCGACAAAGGTGCGACAAACATGCGACAAAGGTGCGACAAAAGTGCGACAAACATGCGACAAAATTTTGACGACCATACCCATATCACATATCAAATCGGTATGATTGTCAAATTTAATAACTTCTATTCAATTATTTCAAGATTTTTATTGCTCGGTGTTTCTAAAGAGATTCCATCATAATTAAATTTTGAGCCATGGCAAGGGCACTCCCAAATTTTTTCTATATTATTAAATGATAGCTCACATCCAAGATGTGTACAGATCGGCTTAACTTTATATAATTTATTTTCGTTATATCTATATACACCAATTTTATTGTTATCAATATTAACAATTTTACCTTCTCCAATTTTTATATCTTTCAATTGTTCCATAGGTATTTTAAATTTACTTAATAATATTGATTCATTTGCTTCTTTAATCATATTTGACATTTCTGTTCTATTTTTTATTGGCTCTAATCTTGTTGATTTAAAAATTTCTTCATATTTATTATCTTTATTTTTAATTAAATCACATATAATTTGTCCTGCAATATTTGATGATGTTATTCCCCATTTATTGAATCCTGTTGCAATATACAAATTACTCATGATATTAGAATATTTACCTATATACGGTATTTTGTCTAATGTTATGCAATCTTCTGCAGTCCATTTACTTACAATTTCTGCATTTGGATACATTTTTTTGACCATCTTTTCTATTTCATTAAAACCATCTTTTTGTTCATTTGTACCTGTTTTATAATCATATCCTACAACAAAAAGCAACTTCTTTCCATTTTCATTTATTGTTCTAAAAGAAATTGTTGGAATATCTGCACTAATATACATTCCTTCAAATAAATCTGTTTTGCAGTCAAATACCATTGCAAAAGATGTTGACTGATACATTTTTAGAAAATAATATCCAGGAAAATTCATTATTGGATATCTTGTTGTAAGTACAACATATTTGGCATATACTTTTTGGTTATTAACTTCTATTTCATATTGATCTTCTTTATGAGTAATGTTTGTAACATCTGCTTCTTCAAAAATTTTGCCATTATTTTTTTCTATTGCATTTGCAAGTCCATATCCATATTTTACTGGATGAATTTTTGCTTGATTCTTAAATTTTAAAGCCTTTTTTATTTTTATTGGAGCATCTATATTATCTATAATCTCACACAAATCTTTATTTAATGTTTTTACACTTTCATATTCATTCTCAATTTCATTTATTTTTTCATCTGTTTGTGTAAATACGAATGAATCTTCTCTTTCAAAATCACAATCAATTTTTTCTGTTTTTATCATTTTTTCTATTTCATCTATTGCATTTTGATTTGCTTCTAAATATTTGCTTGCAAATTCCTGATCTTGTGAATTTATTAAATAATTATAAAATAATCCATGTTGGCTTGTTACTTTTCCTGTATTTTTTGATGATGTTTTATCACAAATTTGATTTTTTTCCAATAAAATCATTGGCATAAACTTGCTTAAGTAATAAGCTACAGAAAGTCCCGTTAATCCTCCACCTATAACACATACAGAAGTTTCTTCATCTTTTTCTATTTTTTTGAACTTCTTTTTTCTATCTTTTTCCCAATATGACATCATAATTTTCACTCCTTTCATTTATTTTCTTCCTGTTTTGTCTTTTTATACAAAAAAGCTAATAGAATTTTACATTCTATTAGCCTTTAATTTATTTTAAATAATAATGTCTTATTGGTTTTAAATTGTCATCTAATTCATAGCATATTGGATTTCCTGTTTGAATTTCGAGTTTGATAACATCTTCATCACTTATGTTGTCTAAATATTTCATTAAACCTCTCAAACTATTTCCATGTGCTGCAATTATAATATTTTTTCCACTTTCAAGTTCAGGTTTAATGTCTGAGTCCCAATATTCTACAACTCTTTTTATTGTATCTATTAAATTTTCTGTTTTTGGTAATAAATTTTTGTCTATATCTTGATATTTAGGATCTTTGCTTGGT
>CAKPLV010000084.1 GCA_934167735.1 uncultured Clostridia bacterium
CAAATTGTATTTCAAATATAGAAAGTACAGATATAATTTCAAAAACATCAATTGACAAAATAATGCTTGGAACAGGCAAAGTTAATATATCAGTCCAATTAAAAGAAGAATTATTTTATAATGTACTTTCACAAATTACAGGAATGGAAATTGCAAATGAAAGTGAATTATTTTCTATTATGAGTGAACTTGCTGATACGAAGAAAAAATATGATAAGATTGCATATGCACTTGAAGAAGTAAAAACAAAAGGATATGGAATTGTAACACCATCAATTGATGAATTAATTCTTGAAGAACCCGAAATGGTAAAACAAGGAACACGTTTTGGAGTAAAATTGCGTGCAACAGCACCTTCAATTCATTTAATAAGAGCAAATATTGAAACAGAAGTATCACCAATTGTTGGCTCTGAAAAACAATCAGAAGAATTAGTTAATTATTTACTATCAGGATTTGAGAATGATCCTACAAGTATTTGGAGTTCAAATATATTTGGAAAGAGTTTAAATGAACTTGTAAATGAAGGGCTTCAAACAAAACTTGCAAAAATGCCTGAAGAAGCACAAATGAAACTACAAGAAACTCTTGAACGTATTGTTAATGAGGGAAGTGGTGGATTAATTTGTATTATTTTATAAATAATTAGGTAACAAAATTTTTGTTGGTTTCATAAGATATATTAGTACTGGAGGTGCTGAATATGGAACCAGAAGTAGAAGTTTATTGTAAAAAAGATAACAGAAAAAGAAATTGTACTTGTTTATGGGTAATAACAGCTTTAATTTCAACAGTTCTTGCTTTTTTCATAGGCGTATTAGTCGAATTTTTAGCAGGACTTGTTGGAACTTTAACTTTAGGTGCTGTAATTGTTCTTATAATCACATTAGCAATTTTATTGATTATTAGTATCATAAATTTAATATGCTGTAAAACACCTGATAAAAAGAAAAAACAATGTTGTTGCTGTTAGACTTTTAGATAGTTAGAGTCCAACCATTATGGTTGGACTTAGTATAAAAACTGGTACATATTATAATATGATACAGATCAGCCCTCCAATACGATTATTAAAAATAAAAAACTTGCTAAAAAAAATCAAATGTGATAGAATAGTGCCATTGGAAATCATATAATATATTGAAAACTTATAAAGGAGAAAAAATATGGATAAAACACAAAACGCAATAGACATTCTAAAGGCATATAATCAAGAACATATTATAAAACTTTTAGAGAAATTAGAAGGAAAACAAAAAGAAGATTTAATAAAACAAATAAACACAATTGATTTTCATCAAATTATGGAATTATATAATGGAACCAAAAAAGCAATAGAAATAAAAGAAAGTAAAATAGAACCAGTAGAATATTTGGATAAAGCAAAATTAACAGAAGAACAAATAAATAAATTTGATGAAATGGGAGCAGAGATTGTAAGAAGTGGAAAATATGCAGTTGTTACAATGGCAGGAGGACAAGGAACAAGACTTGGACACCCAGGACCAAAAGGAACATTTAAATTAGATGTTTATGGAAAAGGAAAATATTTATTTGAAATATTAGTAGAAAATTTAAAAGAAGCTAATGAAAAATACAATGTCACAATACCATGGTATATAATGACAAGCAAGGAAAATAATCATGAAACAGTAGAGTTTCTAGAGAAAAATAACTACTTTGGCTATGATAAAAACAGTGTAACAATATTTACACAAAGTGAATTACCATTGGTAGATGAACAAGGAAAATTATTAATAGGAAAAGACCTTAAGATTAAAGAAGCATCTGATGGAAATGGTGGAACATATTCTTCATTAAGAAGAAGTGGATGTTTAGCAGAAATGAAAGCTAAAGGCATTAAATGGGTATTTATAGGATCTGTTGATAATGCATTATTAAAAATGGTAGATACAACATTATTAGGAGTTGCAATTTCAAGAGGAGTTCAAATAGCTTCAAAATCAGTTGTAAAAGCAAATCCTCATGAAAGAGTTGGAGTATTTTGCAAAATGAATGGACATCCAAAAGTAATAGAATATACAGAATTACCTGAAAAAATGGCAGAAGAAACAGATAAAAATGGTGAACTAAAATATGGAGAATCACATATAATGTGTAATTTATACACAATAGATGCAATAGAAAGAATTAGTACAGAAGTATTAGGATATCATAGTGCATTTAAAAAGAATTCTTATATAGATGAAGATGGAAAAGAAGTAATACCAGAAGCTCCAAATTCATTTAAATTTGAATCATTTATATTTGATGCATTTGAATTTTTTGATGATATTGCAATACTTAGAGGTAAAAGAGAAGACGACTTTGCCCCAGTAAAAAATAAAGATGGAGTAGATAGTCCAAAAACAGCAAAAGAATTATATGAAAAATATTGGAACAGACAAAACTAAGGAGTTAAATATGGAAGAATGTAAAGTAAAAAATTTATATAATCTAGAAGAAACAATAGCAAAAGAATTATTAGAAAATGTTACATATCCATGGGAAGCATTACCAAAAATAAGTGAATTTATAATAGAAACAGGAAAAAAGCTAGATAAAAAAATATATGAATTAAAAGATGAAAATATATGGATTGCCAAAAGTGCTACAGTAGCGCCAACAGCTTATATAAAAGGACCTGCCATAATTGGTGAAAATGCAGAAATAAGACATTGTGCATTTATCAGAGGAAATGCAATTGTTGGAGAAGGTGCAGTTGTAGGAAATTCAACAGAATTAAAAAATGTAATATTATTCAACAAAGTTCAAGTACCACATTATAATTATGTTGGAGATTCAATATTAGGTTATAAAGCACATATGGGTGCTGGATCAATCACTTCAAATGTTAAATCAGATAAAAAACTTGTTGTAATAAAAGGCAAAGAAGAAAAGATTGAAACAGGACTTAAAAAAGTAGGTGCAATGATTGGAGATAATGTTGAAGTTGGATGTGGTAGTATACTAAATCCAGGAAGTGTAATTGGTAGAAATACAAATATATATCCATTATCGTCTGTTAGAGGTGTTGTAGATTCAGATAGTATATATAAATCACAAGATCAAATTATAAAGAAAATATAAAATCGACCACTATGTGGCCGATATTTTTTTACATTTCTTGGTTTCCAGGTATGAAATAATCTACAACTCCATAGATTAAAGCACCTATAATTGCTGCCATCCAAGAAATTGAATAACCAGCAACAAAGAATTGAGTTGCATATAAAATAATAGCAGCTAAAGCAAAACCTACGAATCCTTTTCCAAAAGGACTTGCATGTAATCCTGTGAATTTTATAATTAAGTAATCCATAATTGTTAAAACAATTGCTGCTATTGCTAATGACCATATATTATTAATAGCAAAACCAGGAGTAAAAAATGCAGTTATAGCTAAAACTATAGCAGCTGTTATTAATCTACCAACGATTTGCCATACAGTTGAAACCCCATTAGCACTGTTACTTTGAGTATTTGACATATCAAAACCTCCTTATAATAATTTATTGAAACGATTAAACGTCTTTTTTCAAGGTTATATTGATATTATTAACAACAAAAAAATTATTATACAAAATTTGAATAATAAATAAAAAAATGAAAAAAATAAAATAAAAAAGGAGGAGAAAATGTTAATAACATTTTTCAGAGCAATTGTATTATACATATTGGTTCTAATAGTAATGAGATTAATGGGAAAGAGAGAAATTGGACAATTACAACCATTTGAGCTTGCAATTTCAATAATGATTGCAGATCTAGCAGCAGTACCAATGGCAGATATAGGAATACCAATATCAAGTGGTGTAATGCCAATATTAGGATTACTTGTAATGCATTTAGTGATTTCTGTTATAAATATAAAAAGTACAAAAGCAAGAGAAATAATATGTGGTAAACCATCAATTCTGATTTTCAGAGGAAAAGTGGATGAAGACATGTTAAGAAAAGAAAGGTTTACAATTAATGAATTAGAAGAAAGATTAAGAAATAATAATATATTTAATATTGGAGATGTAGAATATGCAATATTAGAAACAAGTGGACAAGTTACTGTAATTCCTAAGCCAAATAAAAGAACACTTACACCAGAAGATATGAATATAGAACCTCAATATCAGGGAATTTCATATGATTTGGTAGTAGATGGAAAAGTTATGTATAAAAATCTTGAGAAGATTGGTAAAAATTATATTTGGTTGAAAAAGCAAACAGACAAATTTGGGATAAAGCCTGAAGAAGCGTTAATTGTCACAATTGATGGTAATGACCAATTTTTCTGTCAAGTATTAAAAAAGAAAGGTAAGAAAAATGTATAAAGAACTAGTTATTTGTATTGTAATAATAGTATCAATATTTTCTTTAGATATGTTTACACAAGGATATACAAATAGATCTGTAGAAGAGATTTCAAAAAAAATAGAAGAATTAGAGCAAAATATAACAACAGAAGATAAAGAAACTATAGATGATCAACTCAATAATATTAATCATCGTTGGGAAATGATGCATAAAAAATTAGCATATTATATTGAACATAATGAAATAGAAAAAGTAGATACTGCATTTGTAAATATGGAAAGTTATATTAAGTCAGAAGAATATGCTTCTGCAAAGGCACAATTAGAAGAAGGAAAATTCATATTAAAACACATAAAACAAAAATATTCATTTAACTTACAAAATATATTTTAGGAGACATAAAGTCTCCTATTTTATTGCCTAATTACTTGATTTTATTGGCAAAATGTAATATAATACAGAAAGTTATTGCTTCCATAGCTCAGTTGGTAGAGTGCAGCCTTGGTAAGGCTGAGGTCACGGGTTCAATTCCCGTTGGAAGCTCCATTAATAAAAAAGAAAGGAAGATAAAAATGGCAGAAAACCCAAACCAAAATCAAGAACAAGAATTAGATGAGAATCACTTAATACAAATAAGAAAAGATAAATTAAAAGAATTACAAGAACAAGGAAAAAATCCATTTGAAATAACAAAATTTGATAGAACAAATTCAGCAGGAGAAATAAAA
>CAKPLV010000085.1 GCA_934167735.1 uncultured Clostridia bacterium
ACTCTATATGTTCCAAATACAATTAATAGTGCATTAAAAAGATTAGCTATAAAATTGAATATTGGTGTTTATGAGGAAGAAAACAAAAAAGGAAAAATTGTAAAAAACACAGATGTCCATACGCATATGCTTAGAGGAACATTTGCAACAAGATGTGCAGAAGCTAAAATTGCACCAGCTGTGCTTAAGAAAATACTAGGTCATAAAGATATTTCAATTACTATGAAATACTATGTAGATGTTGATAAAGAATTTGAAATTTCAGAAGGTAAAAATATTGAAACTTATTTAATGAATAAAGATATTTTTGCTATTGAAAATTGATATCTTAAAACATTGAAAATACCGAAGATAATCAGAAAGATTCCAAGAGAATTTATAAGAATAATTTATTAAAGATTCTCTGGAATATCTTTCTGGAATTAAATTCAAAACTATAAAACTGTTGAAATATAAAGAGATTTAGAGGTTTATAATCTACCTCGCCTCGACCAAAAAAAGCAGCAAATTCAATTTACTGCTTTTTTTATTTATAAAAATTACATTAAATTTACTTATCCTCTTTAAAAAATTTTTATATATCTTAAGAAAAAATGATGTAAAAAAATCATTCATATTAATTATTATTTTCCTTTAGATATTTTTTTATATTTTCTATATCTTTCTGGTCTTTAGGTGCATTTCTTTTTTTCTTAAAGGCTAATATTGTTCTTAAGCTTTCAACAGGATAACCATCTTTATATTCCATTTTGAAATTTTCTTTACTATTTGGAATTATTTCAATTTCTTTCAAAATATGATAAAAACCACATTCATTTTTGTCACTTTCTTTTAGATTATATTTTTCCTTTAATTGTTCAAACAATTCATTTGAAACACATAAATCAAGATCTCCAGCTATTTCTCTTAATCCATATAGTAACATAGAACCACTTGATAAAATATAATATTCTGTTTTTGGTAATTCTAAAGTGTTTAACAAATTTAATAATTCTTCTCTATTCATTTTTTTATTAATCCTCATATAATTTTTATTATTATAACAGGGTATATAATAGTAATCAATACTGCAATTTATATATCCTTGAGCAAATTATTATATCCAATTTATTTATGATTATTTGTCAAATCATCTAATTCTGTTAATGACAATGTCATAACTGTTCCATCTTCTTTTATAAACATTACTCCGTAAAAACCATTTTCTACAACAATAACATTTGAAATATCTGATATCTTATCTAAAGTTTTTTCTTTTGTAACATTCACATAACTGTTTTCTGTTGAAGAATTATCTAAGAAAAATCTAATATAAGTAATACTTCCATCTTCTTTTAGAAATAATAAACAAGAATTTGATTCAATATCTTGTCCAAGAGGACAGTACCAAGCATTAATTACATTATCTGCAATTTTTATATTTGAATTCTCAGGAAATGTATCATTTCCTTCATTAAACCAATATGCTTCTTTTTTACTATTAATAGTTATTGCTGAATAATCTTTATATGCCCAAATTGGAATTACTATTGTACCATCTTTATCTAGCTTCTTATATACACTTTCTGAAAAGTTTTTATTATATGTATTTGTGTTTTCTTGTTTGATCTCTGTGTCTAGCTTTTCTTGTAAATTCTTAACATTATTTTCTAATGTTTCAACTTTTTTAGAATATTCATTTTTGTCGTTCTCCAAATTTATTTTCTCATTATTTACCTGATATAAAAAATATGCCATTATTATAATTATTACTAGCAATATTGCTATGATCCATTTTTTCATCGAATCCCTCCTAAAAATATTTTCAATTTTATTTTATACTAAAACAATTTAATTTGCAATAATTCTTATTTTATAAAAAAAGGTACTTATAAATATAAGCACCTCTTTGTTTATTTCTAAATCTTTGTTGCTACTTGTAAAGCACTTTCTGTTGCTTTATTAGCTGCTCCTGGTTGTTTAGCATCACCAATTACATATAATTCTTTAACGCAATCTCTTAATTGTTCTTCATAAGGATTATATGATTTTACTCCTAATGCTAATACAATTGAATCAAATCCATTAATTGTTGTTTCTTCATCACCAACTGTGTATGTTACTCCATCTTCATGAATTGATTTTACAGTAGCATTTACAATTTTCTTAACTCCTTTTTGAGCAAGTCTTGGCATTAAGAATTTTCTTGGTATCATACTTTCATCTAGTGCTATGTCTTGTCTCATTTCTAGAACTGTTACATTTCTATTGTGTTCAGCCATAAATTCAGCTGTTTCAACACCTGTCATTCCACCACCTAGAACTAAAACATTATTTCCAGGTATAGTATATCCTGCTAGAACATCTACTGCATTCATTACATTTTTATTGTCTATTCCAGGAATTCCTGGTTTTGAAGGAACACCTCCTGTTGCTAAAATAACAACATCATATCCTTTTAATTCATCTGGTTGTGGTTCCCAGTTCATTCTATATTCTACACCGTATTTTTTTCCCATTGTATGATAATATTTTATTGCTGTAGCAATTTCTTGTTTTGCTGGTGGAATTGCAGCTAATCTGAATTGACCACCAATTTCTCCTGTTTTTTCATAAGCTATTACTTTGTGTCCACGTTTTGCAGCAATCATTGCAGCATATAGACCAGCTGGTCCCATACCTATAACAGCAACATTTTTCTTATATTCTGCTTCATTTAAATTAAATTCTAGTTCATGTCCAGTACTGGATTGATTAAACAAGAACATTTTCCTCCAACAAATATATAATCTATACATGATTGTGTACATGATATACATGGAGATATTTCATCTGTTCTACCTTCTTTTACTAAGTTTGGTAAATTTGGTTCTGCTAAACTTGCTCTTCCGAATGATATAAAGTCTGCACAACCATTTTCTAAGGCACTTTCTGCCATCCATGGTGTATATCTTCCTACTGAAATTACTGGAATATGAACAGCTTCTTTTATAACTTTTGTAGGGAATTGATTAAATCCATTAGGCATTTGTTGAGATGCTGACATATATTCCATTGAAGCATATGTCATTATTGAAATATGTATTGCATTAACAGTTTCTTCTGCCATTCTTGCAACCATAACTGATTCTTCTAGTGTACGTCCACCTGTAACTTTTTCATCCCATCCGAATCTAAATGTCATTGGGAAATCATATCCAACTTTTGATCTTATATTTCTAAATATTTCTCTTGGGAATTTCATTCTTCCATTGAAATCTCCACCAAATTCATCTGTTCTTTTATTTGCATGTGGTGACATGAATTGGGCAATTAAGTAACCATGAGCTCCGTGAACTTCAACTCCATCAGCTCCTGCATTTTTAGCTCTTAATGCTGCATCTCCGAATTCATTTATTACTTCCCATACTCTTTGAGTTGACATTGCATCTGGCATGCTATTCATAACAGGACATGCAACTTTACTTGGTGCTTCTGGTATTTCATTAAATATCATTGGTGAAGCTGTTTGTCTTCCACAATGGTGTAATTGCACTATTACTTTTGCACCTTCAGCATGAATTGCATCTATTAATCTTCTAAATCCGTCAATTTGAGAATCATCCCATAAACCAACTTCATTTACAATTGCTTTTCCTTTACGATCAACAGCTGTAACTTCTATTATTATTAATCCAAATCCTCCAGCTGCTCTACGACGGTAATATTCAATCATATCATCTGTTACATAACCATCATAGTTTCCTAAATTTGTTCCCATAGGTGGAACTACAAAACGATTTTTCAATTCTAGTTTGCCAATTTTTCCTGGTGCAAACAATCTTTCAAAACTCATAATTATTATCTCCTTTGTACCTTTTTTAATCATATGTTGATTTCTATAGACATTATATTTATAATTTCAAAAAATTTCAATACTTATATTTATTTATTGCTAATTTTTAAAAATTTTTTATTTTGCTGACATATTACGACAAATATTTCATTTTCTTTGTGCTATATTCTGTTTTGTGACAATCTTAAAAGGGGGATTTTGTTATGGAAAAAAATAAAATTGGTACAATCACTATTTCAGTTTTTAAAACCAATAATTTCTTTAATTCTTTTGAAATCAGAACAGATGATGAAACTATTTTACCTGTGGTTTATGTGATTGAAGATACGTTAAAAAAGTATTAGACTAACTTTCGTTAGTCTATTATTATGCGTTTTCTTTATTTAAAAATGTTTTTTCGACATATAATTTATTTGCAAATGATTGTACAACATTTTTTAATAAATATTGCTCTTCATTCATTTGATTATAATTTGGAAATTCTTTTTTTGTAAATACATGCTTAATTGATATTTCTAAATTAGCACAAAATCTATTGTATGCTTTATCTGTTTTATAATTTTTTATTGTTAATGTTATTAGTTCTCCTATGTCACTAATACTATATACCTGTTTTAAAATACATATTACTAATAAATATGCAATATGTGTTTTATTATATTTTTTCTTCTCAGGTGCTGGGATTATTCCTTGTTTTACATAGTTATTAATCATTGTTTTTGTTATGATTTTTTCATCTTTATTTCCTGAAAAAATATCTAAATATCTTTCTAAATAATTTACCACTTGATCAAGGTACAATTCTATATCTGGTAATTCATTCCATCTTGGCAAATGATATTTTAATAATTCATCATTTAATTCATCTTGATTTAGCATATTATCAACTCTCTCTCGTTACTATATTGTAGCAAAAAAGCTTGAATTTATCAAGCTTTTCTTTATTTTAATATTCTTAATGTATTAAATATTGTTATTATTGTTACTCCAACATCTGCAAATACTGCTTGCCACATACCAGCATATCCTAATGCACTTAATGCTAATATTAATAGTTTTACAC
>CAKPLV010000086.1 GCA_934167735.1 uncultured Clostridia bacterium
AATCAAAACTTTATTCAAAAATACTGGTACGGCTAACCCGCTGATAAATAGTGGGGACGCTGTATTGGTGGTTTACTTTAAATATATGTAGCTTGATATTTATACTCTAACAGTGAATGCTAGCTATTTCTATTAAAAAATTGTTTAATTCAAAAAATGAAACTTATTAAAAGTCCAAACGCAAAACGATTATTGGCAAACTTCTCTTATTTGTCCATAATAGAGATAATTGGCTTGTTGTTGCCATTGGTTTCTTATCCTTATCTTATTAGGACTGTTGGAGCAAATAATTATGGTATAGTTGTTTTTGCACAGGCGATAGTAGCTTATATTATAATTATTGTCAATTTCGGGTTTAATGTTTCGGCGACTCGACGCGTTAGTGAGAGCAGGGATAATCTTTTTGAGCTGAATACAATTTATTCAAGTGTAGTTTACCTAAAGATTATTCTACTTTTTCTTTGTTGCATCTTTTTGTGGCCAATTCTAACTGTTATTCATTATGAAAATTCTATTATTATAGTTGGATTATTAGGTTTGTGTATTCAAGAAGTTTTGTTTCCTACTTGGTTATATCAAGGTTTAGAAAAAATGAAATTTATAACAATAATTTTGTTTTTGTCGAAGTGTACATTCTTGGGACTTATTTTTATTTTTATACATAATGAAGGGGATTATATATATATTCCTTTTTTATATAGTTTTGGAGGAGTTCTTACTTCAATATTGTCAATATTAACTTTGAAATATAAGTTCAATATCAACTTTACTAAAGTAACTTTTAGACAATTAAAAAAGGATTTTTTAGAAAGCCTTCCATTTTTTGCATCAAGGTTGTCTTCTGTTGTGATGGAACGAAGCAACGTAATTGCAATAGGAAGTTTTTTCTCATATGATATGGTAGCAATTTATGATCTTTGTACTAAGGTTGTTTCGTTATTAAAAACTCCTTATTCTTTAATAGCTCAAGTTGTTTATCCTAATGTTGCAAAAAGTAAGGATATGAGGATTATTAAAAAAGTGTGTAAACCTCTGATAATTTCAAGTTTGTGTGCTTCGTTGTTAGTAATGGTTGTCGCAAAATACATTGTTTTGTTCTTAGGAGGAAATGGATTGAGTTCATCTATTCCTATTTTGCGTTTAATGATTTGGTATGTTCCTATTGTCGGAATAAGTTATCTGTTTGGAGCCTCTGTATTAGTAGTAAAGGGTTATGCTAAAGAATATAATCTAAGTGTCGTATATTCTGTAATAATCTATATGGTTCTTTTATCTTATTTGGTTGTATTTCATAAAGTCGGTCTTGTAACAATGACTATAGCATTTTTATTGCCAGAGTTTTTTGTTGCAAGCTATCGAGTATATATATCATATAAATATAAATTATTAAATTAGTTTTGTTATGTTGTCAAAGAAACAAAAAAAACATTTTTTAGTATCAACTCCTGATTTTGATTATTATTCAGTTCAAGGACTAGAAAAACTTAAAAATGAGATGCTGAGATTATTGGCAATTATTGATAATGTTGCTAGAGAAAATAATATTAAATACTGGATTGATGGGGGAAGCCTTATTGGTGTTATTCGACATAATGGGATGATTCCCTGGGATGATGATTTAGATATTTCTATGTTGAAGGACGATTACTTACTTCTTATAGAAAAATTATCAGAGTATTGTGAAGAACATCATGATGCTTATTTGTTTTATAAGTCCCCTCAAAATTATCATGTGTGTAATTATTTTGCGAGTAGAAATGTTTTCTTTAGAACAGAGGGCTCAACATTATTAATACCTATAAAGGTAGATATAAGACCTGTAAATTGTGTTTCGAAGGATGTAGATAGTATTAATCAAAATAAAGTATTTAGAGATATTGCTAATTTCCTTATTTTTAAAAAGAAATATGGATATGCTAGAAATATTCCTAATTCTAGTTCTGAGATTAATAGATTTTTCTATAAATATAATAATTGCTATGGGTTGATGTCTAACGTTAAACATGATTTTTTCTTGGTTCATCCCTATTTTGAATTTTCATCTCAGTTCGACTTGAATTACGATGATATATTCCCTTTGAAAAAGCATAAGTTTGAAAATTTAGATGTTACTATTCCTAACCATACTGATTATCTTCTTAGACAACTTTATGGTGATTATTTAAATCTCCCTTCTTTAGAACATAGAGCTCCTGTAGCATGTCAAGTTTTCGAAAAGTCTTTGTCTTACAGTTTTTATTCATACTATATAAAGAAGATGTTTGGTTATAAAAAAATAACTCTATTCGGAAGGTTAGTAAATATGCTATTGTATATTAGATTGCTTGGCTTAATTCAATTTTTTAAAATTAAATTTTATGAATAATAGAAATATCGAAAAACTTCAAGAAATAATAATCCGAAATTTAGTCCCAAAGATTAATGAGGACTATGCTCTTTTGGATATCCCTAATCATTGTAATATTGGTGATAATTTAATTTGGGAAGGCGAGCTTAATTTTTTGAAAGATAATGTTAATTCGAAATGCAAATATTCGTCAAATCTCTTTAATTTTAAAGACGTTAATTTGGAAAAAATTAATGTAATACTCTTTCATGGTGGTGGTAATTGGGGAGATTTGTATAGAGAATGCCAAGATTTCAGAAATGAAATTACGGAACGCTATACTAATAAAAAGATAATTGTATTTCCGCAAACTGTATGGTATAATGATAAATCTTTAATTGAGCAGGATTGTGCCATATATCAAAAACATCCAGATGTGACGATTTGTTTGCGTGATAAAGATTCTTTTGATCTGTTAGCTAAATATATTTCAAAAGATAAGCTGTTGTTGATACCAGATATGGCTTTTTTTGTAAAAATTCCCGTTATTGCGAAAGGTCATAAAACGTTATTTATGTTGCGGACAGATTCTGAAGTTGGTTGTTGTTCTAGTACATTCATCCCATCAGGATGCGATGTGAAAGATTGGCCTACTTATTCTAATAATACATATTTGCTACGTGCTCATCTTTTCTTGACTAAATTTTTTAAAATTCTGTCCGTAAAGATGCAAAATGTTCCTGTCCTTAGAGGATTTGTTGATCCTATGTATGGTCTTAATAAACGTAATAATAGACAGAAGTATATTAGAAAAGGGATAGATTTCTTAAGTCAGTATGATACGATTTATACTACACGTCTGCATGGGCTAATTTTAGGAATTATTATGGGATTGAAGATAGTTATTGTTGATAATAAATATAATAAGTGTCTCAATTTTTATAATACATGGTTAACGGAATTTGATGATATTAGTTTGCTAAAATAATGGTTGATGTTTCTATAGTTCTTCCAGCTTATAATGCTGAGCTTACAATAGGTGAAGCTATACAAAGCATTATTAATCAGACCTATTCAGATTGGGAATTGATAGTTATTAACGATGGGTCTTCTGATAATACAGAAAACGTTGTCAGAGCCTTTTCTGACAAAAGAATACGCTATTATGCAAATGATTCAAACAGAAAGTTAATTTATTCTTTAAATAGAGGGCTAAGATTAGCTACAGGTAAATATATAGCACGTATGGATGCTGATGATATATGCTATCCAGATAGATTAGCAAAACAAGTCTCATTCATGAATGCTCATCCTAGTGTAATTGTTTGTGGAACTCAAATAGAATATTTTGGCTCCAAGTTAACTAATTATAGAAAATTGAGATTCCCCTGTAATAATAAAGAACTCAAATCTAAGTTAGCAATTTCAACTTGTTTTGCTCACCCAACCGTTTTGATCCGTCGTATTGTCTTGGAGAAAAATAATATTAAATATGATGACAATTTTAAGAATGCAGAAGATTTTTCTTTGTGGATAGATTTATCTCCTTTTGGTGAATTTGCAAATTTGCCCGAAAAGCTTTTAAAATACAGAATTTCGGATTTTCAAATTTCACAACCCAACAATCCAATTACGGAAAAGTCAGTTCTTTTATGTCGCAAAAAATATGCCAATATGATTTTGCCGAATAAGTTTGCTGATAATCTTTTTAAGAAAAGTATAAATTTAGATACTATTAAACAAGTAAAGGGTTTAACCTCTGAAAAAGGTATTTTGGAAGCATGTTATCTTTCAATGGATGTGTATAATTTTAAAGAATTTCTTTATTTTTTCATTACATTTGACTTTTTTAGATTGGGCGTTCGGTGTTTCTTAAGACTTTTAAAGAGGTTTTTAAAAGGGGCTGATCCTATTTATTATATTTGCTAGATATGTGGAAAAGTTTTGTTTTTATATTGCATTTTTTACTGTTGTTCTTCTTGTTTTTTGGCTTTAACTTACTGGGTATTAATACAAGATTTATTGCAACAGGAATTTTATGTCTTCTCCTGCTGATTTTGCCTCCTTGTAGACATAGATTTCTTAAGTTATTAAAAGTCAAGGCATCTAGGAGAATATTAACTTCATTATTTTTGTATTTATTAATTGTTATTATAATTCCTTTGGCTCATGAGACCTATGATTTCAACTACGTAGATTCAATTTTCAAGTTAATAATATTTTATATAGATTGTTTAATATTGAATTCTCTTTTATTTCTATTCAAGAAATCTAAGTCTATAGAAATGTTAAATTGGATTTTTATAGTCCAGTCTATTATTATTTTTATAGCATTTGCTAGTCCGAGTTTTTTGATGTTAGTACAAAAATTCCAATTTGAGAACATTAAAGAAGTTTCTGCGCAGTATCTAGATTACGGAACTTTTCGTGGGTTAGCATTAGCGGGAGAGCAATTTCATGGTCTGACCGTAGTTTATGGTCTTATGGCTATATTTGTTATGAAAATGTACGT
>CAKPLV010000087.1 GCA_934167735.1 uncultured Clostridia bacterium
CATATAATTACCCTCCTACAAATTACTATTTGTCTTCTCCATATTTTTTATTAATTGCTATACTCTATCTTTAAACATTTCATTTTTTGTTAACTCAATTAAAATGTCATTATTTTACAGTATCTAAAAAAGTATTATATTCCTTACTTTCTTTAACATTATTTTTCATCTTTAATATTTTTGCTCTTTAATAATAATTCATCAAAATCAGAAACATATATTTTATCTTGTACTATTCTATATTTTTCAAATTCTGTTTCTGATAAATATTTTTTTGCAATGACTACATCATATTTATGTATTTTACTATCAGGAGCTCCTTTCCACGATGTTAGTCCCATATTTTCTTTTTGGCTATCTGCTTTATTATATATAATTTCTGCAGCAGTGTTTCCAGAAATAGCATAATGTAATTTGTTTTGAACAGATGAAAAAAATCTAATTGTTGCTTTTGCTGTTTTATCATAGTCAATAGACGTTGCATAAATATCTGTAATTTTTTGATAAAATTTTCTTTCAGACATTCTAATTTCTCGTATTCTTTCTAATTGCTCTTCAAAATACTTCTTAGTTAAAATCGAACCATCATTTTTTAATCTTTCATCATCCATTACCCATCCTTTAATAGTAAAATCCTTTACTATTTGGTTAGCCCATTTTCTAAATTGTATAGCTCTTTCATTATCTACTTTAAATCCTACTGCTATAATCATTTGAAGATTATTTTGTAGCTTTTGAATATTTGGATTATAGTTATCATCCAATAAATCTTTATTATTATAAGTTACATTAATTATTCTATTTATATCATAATATTTAAAACTTTTCCATAATCTTACAAAATTTATATTCTTTCCAATTTTATATCAAACATTTGTTTTTGCCAATAGTTAAAAATAAATTTCAAAATTTTTTCAAACTCTGAAATCTAAGTATTTATATTAAATTCAAATTGTTCTATCCCGCATACTGTCTACTTTGTAATCTACCTTCTGATATATCATGTGTCACCATCAAAGCAGTAATCTTTTCATTTTTTAATATCTTATAAATATCATCAGTAACCATCAAACGAGTTTGATAATCTAAAGCAGAAAAAGCTTCATCTAAAAGCAAAATTTTAGGCTTTATAGCCAATGTTCGTATCAAAGCAACTCTTTGTCTCATCCCACCAGATAATTGTGAAGGATATTTATCTTTAAATTCATATAGTCCATACTTTTTTAATAATTCTTCAACATATTTTTTATTTTCTTCTGTAATATTTTTTTGTATTTCTAAGCCAAACATTACATTTTTATATATTGTTCTCCATTCAAGCAAATTGTCTTTTTGTAACATATATCCTATCTTTTCAGATGTTTTAATACTACCTGAAGATTTTGGTTCAAGTCCAGAAATAATTGAAAGTAAAGTTGATTTTCCACATCCACTTGGTCCTATGATACTTACATATTCTCCTGGCTCTATTTCAAAACTTATATTTTTTAATGCTTCAATTTCTCCATTTTCTGCTTGATATGTTTTACATATATTTTTAACTTCTAATATTTTTTCCATATCAACCTCCATGTAAAATTATCTTAGTATATTTTATGTTACTTTTAAAAATTAGTTAAAAAAATACCACTAAAAGTGGTATTCTATTTTGAAATCATTTTACATACAAGGTTACTGATTTCTGTAGGATTTTCTATTGGAAGTCCTTCAATTAATCTTGCTTGTGCATATAAAATTTTCGTATATTCTTTTAATTCTTCTTGATTATTAGCAAATAAATCTTTTAATTTTGCAACAATTGGATGTGATTCATTTATTTCAAGAATTGTGTGTGCTTTTACACTTTGTTCATTTGGCATTGAATTAATAACTTTCTCCATTTTTACAGAAAGATCTCCTTCACTTGTTAAACATACAGGATGATTTTTTAATTTATGTGTATATCTTACACTATCAACTTCACTATTCAATGCTTCTTTCATTATTTTGAACATTTCTTCATTATCTTTATTTGTCTTTTTAAGTTCTTCTTTTTCCTCTTCTGTGTCCAAATCAATATTATCTGCACATACATTTGCAAATTTTTTGCTTTCATATTCTTGTAGAACTTGCATTACAAATTCATCAACACTTGCATCTAAATATAATATTTCAAATCCTTTATCTTTGATTGAATCTACTTGTGGTAATAAGTCTATTTTATCAATTGACTCACCACATGCATAATAAATTGTATCTTGTCCTTCTTTCATTCTAGATACATATTCTGATAAAGTAACTAACTTCTTTTCTGTTGATGAATAGAACATTAATAAATCTTTTAATTTGTCTTTGTCCATTCCAAAATTATTGTATGTTCCATATTTTAATTGCATTCCAAATGTTTTGAAAAATTTCTCATATGTTTCTCTATCAGATTTTAACATATTTAATAATTCAGATTTTATTTTGTTTTCCAAGTTTTTAGCAATTATTTTTAATTGTCTATCATGTTGTAACATTTCTCTTGAAATATTTAATGATAAATCTGGACTATCAACAAGACCTTTTACAAATCCAAAATAGTCTGGTAATAAATCACTACATTTGTTCATTATTAAAACACCATTTGAATATAATTGTAATCCTTTTTCATAGTCTTGTGAATAATAATCATATGGTAAATGTGAAGGGATATACAATAATGCTGTATATGTAAATTGTCCTTCTACAGATGAATGTATTACTTTTAAAGGTTGTACAAAGTCATTAAATTTTTCACAATAAAAACTATTGTACTCCTCTTTTGTGACTTTACTTTTCTCTTTTTTCCAAATTGGAATCATACTATTTATTGTTTCATTTTTTATTTTTATTGGATATCTTATATAATCTGAATATTTTTTTATTAATTCTTTTATTTCATTTTCGTCTAAATATTCACTATATTTTTCTTCTTCACTATCTTCTTTTATGTGTAATGTAATTGTTGTTCCAACATCTGTTTTATCACATGGTTCTATTGTATATCCTTCTGCACCTGTTGATTCCCATTTATATGCTTGTTCACTATCACATGATTTACTGTCTACTGTTACTTTATCACTAACCATAAATGCTGAATAAAAACCTACACCAAATTGTCCTATAATATTTACATCTTGTTGATCTTTATTAGCTTCTTTAAATGCTAAAGATCCACTTTTGGCAATTGTTCCTAAATTTGATTCTAGCTCTTTTTCTGTCATTCCTAATCCATTATCTTTTATTATTAAGTTTCTGTTTTCTTTATCAATTTCGATTTCAATTCCAAGTTTTGATAAATCTGTTGTTATGTTTTTATCTGTTAATGATCTGTAATGTAATTTATCTATTGCATCACTTGCGTTTGAAATAAGCTCTCTAAGAAATATTTCTTTGTTTGTGTAAATAGAGTTTATCATTAAATCTAATAATCTTTTTGATTCTGCTTTAAATTGTTTTGTTCCCATAAAAATACACTCTCCTTTTCAATTGCTAATTATATATCTTTGTATTAGCAATGTCAATAGTAGAGTGCTAAAATGTTAAATTTATTTTTATATTCCCATAACAACCATAGCGATTTTAAAGTATATTAATATTGAAAGTGTATCTACAAGTGTTGTAATTAGTGGTGCAGCCATAATTGCTGGATCTAGTTTTAATTTTTTTGCAAGTAATGGTAGTAAACATCCTAATGTTTTTGAGATTATAACTGTTGCAACAATTGTTAATCCAATTGTAATAGCCATTTGTAAGTTTTGATATTGTACAAATATTCTTAATCCATTAACACCTGCTAATATTATTCCAACTATTACTGCAACTCTTATTTCTTTCCATAATACTCTAAATACATCTTTTAATTTTATTTCATCTGTTGCAAGTCCTCTTATTATTAATGTTGAACTTTGTGAACCGCAATTTCCTCCTGTATCCATTATCATTGGAATAAATGATACTAATAAAGGTACAACTGCAAATGCTTCTTCATAATGTGTTATTATTAATCCTGTTCCAATTGCAGAAAGCATTAATACTAATAACCATACTATTCTGTTTTTTGCATGTTTCCAAACTGGTGTTGCAAAGTAACTATCTTCATTTGGTTGCATAGCTGCCATTTTTTCAAAGTCTTCTGCAACCTCATCTTGTAATACATTCATAGCATCATCAATTGTTACAATTCCAACTAATCTTTTTTCATTATCTACAACTGGTAATGCTAAATAATCATATTTGTCAAACTTTTTGGCAACTTCCTCTTGATCTTCTAGTGTATTTACTAATATGATATTTGTTTCCATAATATCTTTTATTTTTGTATCTTTTTTTGATAGAACAATTTCTTTTATATTAACAATTCCCTCTAATACTCTATTTTGGTTTAATACATATGATGTATATATTGTTTCTGAATCTGTTCCTATTTTTCTAATTCTTTCAAGTGCATCTTCTACTGTCATATCTTCTTTTAAGTCTATAAACTCTGTTGTCATAATACTTCCAGCACTATCTTCTGGATATTTTAATAATTCATTTATTGTTTTTCTGTCTTCTTTACTAACTGCTTTTAATATTTTTGGTACAATGTTTGATGGCATTTCTTCGATTAAATCTACTGTGTCATCCATAAATAATTCATCCATGACATTTTTTAATTCTGAATCTGTTAGATCTTGAATTAGTTTTTCTCTTCTATCTGATTCCATATATGAAAATGTCATTCCTGCTTTTTCTTTTGAAAGTATTCTA
>CAKPLV010000088.1 GCA_934167735.1 uncultured Clostridia bacterium
AAACTATATAGTGTGATCGTATTTATATGTTCCAGGCTTGTCATTTGTGTTTCATTTAAATATTCTATTAATGCATTAATTGATTTTACTGCCAATTGTCTTTCTTTTAAGTTTACAACTTCTTTTTTATTTTCAACAATATTGTAATCTAATTGTAAGTTTCCAACTTCATCTGTAAAAAATTTATCACTAAATTTACTTATATAAATTTGAAATCTTTCTCTTATTTTATCCATTTCTTCTTGACAGTCAAACATCATTGAATTTGCAATTATTTCAGATGGAGTATATCTTGAAATTTCGTCTAATAATAATTCAAAATTATTTTCATCTTTTATTTCACAACTGTAAAATTCACCTGTTGAAATATCACAAATACTTATTCCAAAATATATTCCACTTTTACATATACTCATTATATAATTGTTTTTCTTTTCTTCAAGCAAATTAGATTCTACTATCGTACCAGGTGTTAATATTCTTATAACTCCTCTTTTTACAATTCCTTTTGCTGTTTTTGGATCTTCTAATTGTTCACATATTGCAACTTTATATCCCTTTTCTATTAATTTTGAAGCATATATTTCTGCAGCATGATGTGGTATTCCTGCCATTGGAGCTCTTTCTGCTTGTCCACAATCTTTTCCTGTTAATGTTATTTCAAGTTCTCTTGATGCAATTATTGCATCATCAAAAAACATTTCATAGAAATCTCCAAGTCTATAAAATAAAATACAGTCTTTATATTGTTCTTTTGTTTCTAAATATCTTTGCATCATTGGTGAATATTCTGCATTTTCTGCCATTTTTTTGTCTCCTTTTATATGATTTCTCCTTTTAAATACCACATATGTTCTGAAACAATTTTCAATTCTACAATTTGATCTATTAGTTCTTCTTTTCCCTCAAATATAACGACTTTATTACTTTCTGTTCTTCCTGTTAATAATTTATCATTATTTTTACTTGGACCTTCTACTAATACTTTTTGAATTGTTCCTAAGTATTTTTTGTTGTTTTCTGCTATTTGACTTTCAACTAATTCTTTTAATCTATCAAATCTCTTATGTTTTATTTCTTCTGGTATTTGATTTTCCATTTTATCCCCAGGTGTTCCAACTCTTCTTGAATATATAAACATATATACTTGTTCAAAACATACTTTTCTTACAACATCAAGTGTGTCTTCAAAATCTTCTTCTGTTTCCCCTGGGAAACCAACAATTATATCTGTTGAAAGTGTTAAATTTGGTATTCTTGCTTTCATTTTTTCTACTAATTGTAAATATTTTTCTTTTGTATAATTTCTATTCATTATTTTTAATACTTGTGTACTTCCAGATTGAAGTGGCAAATGTATTAATTTACATACTTTATCACATTCTGCAATTGCATCTATTACATCATCTGTAAAATCCTTTGGATGTGGAGACACAAATCTTATTCTTTCTATTCCATCTATTTTATTTATTGCTCTTAGTAATGTTGCAAATGAATTTATTCCTTGATATTCAATCCCTTGTTCTTTCCATTTTTCACTTCTAAGATATGAGTTTACATTTTGACCTAATAATGTAATTTCTTTGTATCCTTCTTTTGCAAGTTCATTTACTTCTGCCAATATGTCTTTTGGATGTCTACTTCTTTCTCTTCCTCTAACATATGGAACTATACAATAACTACAGAAATTGTTACAACCATACATTATTGTTACCAATGCTTTTGTTTTGTTTGTTCTTTTAATTGGTAACCCTTCATATACTTCTCCTTCTATATCTATTATATCTGCTTGTTTTTTGCTTTTTTCTAATTTTTGATATAGATCTTCTGGAAATCTATGTAGTGTATGTGTTCCAAATATTATATCTGTATATGGATAGCTTTCTCCTATTTTGTCTGTAATATGCTTTTCTTGCATCATACATCCACCAATTGCAATTATTGTTCCTCTTTGTTCTTTTACTTTTTTTAGTTCTCCTAATTTTCCAAATAGTTTGTCTTCTGCATTTTCTCTAACACAACATGTATTAAATATTACTAAATCTGATTCTTCATATTTTTCTGTTGGTTTGTATCCCATTTCTTCTAACATTCCACAGATTTTTTCTGAATCATTTTCATTTAATTGACATCCCATTGTTAGTATGTAGTATTTTAAATTTTTTCCTTTATTTATTTCTCTTACTTTTTCTATGTATTCTTTTTGTTTTGTTATTTCTTGTTCTGTTCCCATTGTCGCATTCCTTTCTCTATTTTTTTCCTGCATATTTTATCATATTTTATAGAAAAAATAAAGCTCTTACTACATTTTACTCTTTTTCTTCTATTAAAATTTCTTTATTTAAATATGTAGAATAAATATACATTTTCTTTACTTTGCGTTCCATTGCAGATTCTAATGCTCTTTTATATAATTCTAATTGAATTTTATATTTATCTACTAATATGTTTTCATCATTATTTTCAACATAATCTGTTTTATAATCTACTAAAATTAAGTTATCATTTTTATCAATATAGTATAAATCTATAATACCTTGTACTAAAACTTTTCCTTCGAATTCATCTCCATATACTTCTTTTGCAGGCAAATTAATATAAAAAGGCTTTTCTCTTTCTACTTCTTTAGCTTGTAATATATCTTTCCAAATACTTGATTGTGTGAATTTGTAAATTTTGTTTATATTTATTGCTTTTGCTTCAAGTGGTGTTATTATTTGTTTGAATTCTAAATCATTTACTAATTTTCTTATATCATTAATTGTATAATTTGATTTTCTTATATCAAGTTCTTGCATACATAAATGAATTAGTGTTCCTTTTTCTGAACCTGTTATTTTTATATCTGCATCATTTTGTAAAAATTTAGGCTTATCTATTTGATATTGCTCTTCTTTATTTAATTTTGCATTTTTTATTTCTGTTATTGATGTTTTATTAGGCAATATTGTTAAATTTTTATATGGATATTCATATTTTAGTTTCTTAATTATTTCATCACTTTTTTTCTCATTTATTTTGAAATTATTAAGTTGTTTTATTATTTCTTCTGAAACAATTTCATTTTTATCTGTATCTTGATTATTTTTTATTATGTCACTTTTCTTGTAAAATTTTAATTCTGCTAGATTATCTGCTTTATTGTATAAATAAACTAGTCTTATCCAATCCATATATGATTTGTATTTCTTTAATAAAATTGGATTTATTTTATCATATCTAGACATATCTTTATCAATTTTCTTTTGTTTGTCAGCATCATTTTTACTATATCCTGTGATTATTAGCTTTTCTTTTGCTCTTGTTAAAGCAACATATAAAACTCTCATTTCTTCTGATAATGTTTCTAACATGATTTGATTTCTCATTGCTTGTTTTGATAATGTATCATATTCAATTTGTCTATCATAATCTATATATTTTACACCTATTCCGATTTCAGGATGTAATAATATTTTGTCATTTAAATCTTGCATATTAAATTGTTTTCCTGTTCCAGATAAAAATACAACAGGAAATTCAAGTCCTTTACTTTTATGAATACTCATTATTCTAACAACATTATCATTTTCTCCTATTATTTTTGCAGAATCCATATCTTTACTACTTGTTTTTATTTTTTCTATATAATTTATGAAATTGTATAGACCTTTAAAACTTGTTGATTCACATTGTTTTGCTATTTCAAATAACATTTTTAAATTAGCTTGTCTTAATTCACCATTTGTCATTAATGCAACATAATTATAAAATCCTGTATCATTATATATTTTCCATATTAATTCATCTAATGCTAAATATTCTTGCTCATGTCTCCACATTTCTAAGTTATTTAAAAATGTTTCAATTTTATTTTTTAGTTCATCATCAACATCATTTTGTGCTTTTAACATTGTATTGTAAAAATTGTCATATTTGTCACTTAATCTTATTTTTACAAGATCATTATCTGTGAATTTTCCGATACTTGATCTCATTACAGCAACTAATGGTATTTCTTGTAATGGATTGTCTATTATTTTTAATAAATCTATTATTGTTTGAATTTCTACGCTTTCTAGATATTCTGCTGATGAATCACTGAAAACAGATATATTTTTATTTTGAATTGCTTTTTCAAATATTGGTGCTGATTGTTTTGTAGACCTTAATAAAACAACTATATCTTTGTATTGAATATCTCTTTTTTCTTGTTTTTTTACATCATATACTTGAAATTTGTTATCTATTAATTCTTTTATTCTTTGTGCAACAAATTCCGCTTCTATTTCTATATCTTCAAGTCTTTCTGTTTCTTCTTCATCAATATCTTCTATGTTTTCTTCTTCATCTAAATTTAAAATATCTATTTCTGCTTTTAAATCTTGGTTTGTTTCTTGATAATTTGCACCTAAATTTAAATATTCATTTTCATCATAATTTAGTTCACCTAAATCTTCACTCATTATATTTTCAAATATTAGGTTTGTAAAATTCAATACTTCTTCTCTACTTCTGAAGTTTTTGAATAATTGAATTTTAAGATTATCATCTTTTTCTATATTTTCTTTTAATTTGTAATTTTTATATTTATTTAAAAACAAATCTGGTCTTGCTTGTCTAAATTTGTATATACTTTGTTTTACATCTCCTACCATGAAAATGTTTTTTCCATTTGATACAGATGTTAATATGTATTCTTGTACTAAATTACTGTCCTGATA
>CAKPLV010000089.1 GCA_934167735.1 uncultured Clostridia bacterium
TTGCATTATATATTAACATTGATGATAATATTATCATTATCAATACTGCTACTGTTAGTGTTATAAGAGTTATTCCTTTATTATTTTTCATATGTACCACCCACCTAATTTATAACCTTTTTTAACATTTTACTATATCAATAAAAAAGTAGCAACTGATGTTGCTATTCTATATTTAAGTTTGTGGCACTAATATATACCCATCTGTTGTTTTTTTAACTTTATATCCATCTCTAATTTTTATTCCTCCACTAGTTCCTGAAATTCCATCTAGAATACCTGCTTTTAAATCATCATCTAATTCTTTTATTATCCCATTGTTTATTGTTAATATAAATTCTTCATCAGTTGTTGGTGCAACATCAAATTTCATACTATCAATTTTCAAATTTTCAACATTTACACTTTCTGTATTATCTCCTATTGTTAATTTTATAACGCTAAGTATATCTGGATTTATAGTAATTTCTCCTATATTTCCTTTATTTATTGTGCAATCTCCGTCTGTATCTATACGAATTTTTTTTATAATTCCACCATTTATTGTACTAGTACAACCAAAATAACATTCAATGCTATTATACTCTCCTTTATCTACTGTTATTTTTCCTGTTTCTCCAATTACAAATATAGAGTCAATTTTTGCATTAATTAAATTTATCTGTCCTTTAGAATATAACGTACCTGAAATTCTACTACTATTATTTGAAGAAATTAATGTATCTTCTATAGTTAAATTGCAATTTTCACTAACCATAATTGAACTTCCAGCTTCGTCATTCTCGATTTTTATTATCCCATTTCCAATTATTTTAACATTTGCACTATTATTTATTGATATTGATACTTGTTCACCTTTATATGATATATTTTTACCATTTGTGTCTATTACTATGTTCTTCTTTATTTCTACAGGTGTATTTTCTTCTACATCTTTCAATAATTTTATCGTATCACCATTCTCTGCTATTTCTATAGCTTTTTCTAAAGTTTCTGCATAACCTTTTTGACCAATAACATATGTTCCTCTATATGAAGTTACACTTTCATCTTCTGAATTTGTGTAATATGCAACTCCATCTATTTCTACTCCTTTGGCATAATAAATATGCAAGCTTTGTTTATTTATTATATATACATCATTATATTGGTATGTGTCTTCTCTGGTTTTTATTTGTGTGAATTCTGATCCATAGTTTAAGCTTATTCCTTCTAATGCTTTTAAATCTAATACATAATATTCATCATCGTCATTTGGTTGTGGTTCAAAGTTTATATTTCCTAAATATTCTATTTCTGCTGGTATGTCTGCATATTTTACGTAATATGCATTCACTTTATCTTCTAATATTTCTATATCATTTTGCATATCTTTTAAGTTTTTCATTTTTAGTCCATTTTTTGCATTATATATTAACATTGATGATAATATTATCATTATCAATACTGCTACTGTTAGTGTTATAAGAGTTATTCCTCTATTATTTTTCATGTGTATCTCCCTTTAAAAAATTCTTACAATATCATTATAAGTTACTATTAATGATATTGCAATTAATATTGAAAATCCTATTAGTTGTATTTTTGCTTCTGTTTCAACTTTCATTGGTTTTCTTCTAATTAATTCTATTATTAAGATCAATAATTTTCCACCATCTAATGCTGGAATTGGAAGTAAATTTGTAACACCTAATGATACAGAAATTACAGATAATAAATATATATAATTTGCTAATCCACTTGTTGTTGCTACAACATTTGATATTCCAACTATTCCTACCATTTGATCTGTTGCAAGACCATTTGTAAATAACATTTTAATACTATCTAGCATCATTAATATGAATTTTCCTGTTCCTTGTGCCGCATAATAAATTCTATTTAATATAGTATCTTTTGCTGGATCTGCAAAGACAATTCCAACTGTTGCAACAAGTATAAAGTAAACTATTATTCCAAATAAAATATTTACTGTTGCTCCTGCTAATACTATAGCCATTCTTTTTCCAATACTAGCTTTAGAAAAAGAGCCTTCTTCATCAGATGATTCAGACTCTCCTTCCATACTAACATATCCACCTAATGGTATCATTCTAATTGAATATTGTGTTTCTTTTGTTTGTTTTTTCCATATAGTTTTTCCAAACCCTATGGAAAATTCATTTACTTTAACTTTACACAATTTTGCAACAATAAAATGTCCACCTTCATGTATAAATACTAAAAATCCTAATAAAAATATAATCTTTAGTGCATTTATAATAAAACTAATCAAATTACCCTCCTATTACATCATTGTAAAAAATACATATGCAAATGGTGCTAAGAACATTAAACTGTCTATTCTATCTAACATTCCTCCATGTCCCGGAATTAAGTTACTATAATCTTTTACATCAACATATCTTTTTATACTTGATGCTGCAAAATCTCCAACTTGACCAATTAAACTTAATATAATTGTTGCAATTGAAATATATATATATGAATAACCTAAATTATATAATTTATTCATAACTAATGTATAAATTAATACTGTAACTAATTCTCCAACTGTTCCTGCTATACATCCTTCAATAGATTTCTTTGGACTTACTTTACTAAATTTATGTTTTCCAAATCTTTTTCCTATTAAATATGCAAATGTATCTGTTCCCCATGCTGCAATTATTGCAAACCATACTAATATTCTTCCATTTTCAAGTCCTCTTATTAATGCAATAAATGATATACATGTTATTACATATAAAATTCCAAATACAGAATATGCAATATCTTTAAAATTTGTTTTCATATTTGTTATTATAATTTGTGCAAAAGATATTAACATTAAAGTAGGAACTATTAGTAATAGCATTTTATTTACTGTTTCTAATGGTAAATTTTCTGGCACGATATGTATTAATGCTATAAAAATGCAAGAAACATATCCAAGCCAACGCATTGGTTTGCAATCTTTTTGAATTGCATTAAAATATTCTTGCATTGCTAAAAATGCTATTCCTGCTAAAAATATATCTACTATATATTTATTTCCAAATGTTAAAATTATTACAACTAATGGGAACCCTAATAATGCAGATGTTATTCTTTTTATATCCATCTTTTCTCCTTTTCTAATGTTTTAATTAGCTCCAAACTTTCTCTTTCTTTTTTGGTATTCTACAATTGCATTATCTAAATCTTCTTCTGTAAAGTCTGGCCAATTTTTTTGAACAAATAATAACTCTGAATATGTTGATTGCCAAGGTAAGAAATTACTTAATCTTAATTCTCCACTAGTTCTTATAACTAAGTCTGGATCTGGTTGACCTTTGGTATATAACTCATTTGTTATTAATTCTTCATTTATGTCTTCTATATTAATTTTTCCCTCTTTTACTTCTTTACATATTTCTTTTACAGCTTTAACTATTTCATCTCTTCCACCATAATTTAGAGCAATATTGAATACAACTCCTGTATTATTTTTGGTTCTTTCCATACAATTTATAATACTTTTTTGCATTCCTGGTGAAAGCACTGTGATGTCTCCAAGAACTTTTACTTTTATGTTCTCAGAATCTGCTCTTTTACTATAATCGTCTAAATATGTTTGTAATAATAACATAAGTGCACTTACTTCTTCTTCTGTTCTTTTCCAGTTCTCAGTTGAAAATGCATAAACTGTTATATGTTCTAATCCTATTTTATTAGCATATCTTACGATTTTTTCAAGTGTTTTTGCTCCTTCTTTATGTCCAAAGCTTACTGGTTTTCCTTTTGCTCTTGCCCATCTTCTATTTCCATCCATTATTATTGCAATATGTTTAGGCATTTTACTTTTATCATATTCCATTTTTTTCCCCTTTATACACTCATAACTTCTGTTTCTTTACTTGCTAAAATTTTATCAATTTCTTCTATTTTTTGATCTGTTATTTTTTGAATTTCTGTTTCTGCAGATTTTAATTCGTCTTCTGTTATTTCGCTATTTTTTTGTTTTGCTTTTGCTTCGTCTATTCCGTCTCTTCTGATTGCTCTTATTGCAACTTTTGCTTCTTCTGCAATTTTCTTTATTTCTTTAACTAATTCTTTTCTTCTTTCTTCATTTAATTCTGGGAAAGCAAGTCTTATTACTTTTCCATCATTGTTTGGATTTATTCCAATGTCTGATGTTAAAATTGCTTTTTCTATGTCTTTTAATGCTCTTAAATCCCATGGTTGAATAACTATTAATCTTGCTTCTGGAACTGATATTCCTGCAACTTGATTAATTGGTGTTGGTGTTCCATAATAGTCGATTTTTATTTTATTTAATATTGCTGGATTTGCTCTTCCAGCTCTTATTTCTGATAATTTTTCAGTATATGCTCCTACTGATTTTTCCATTCTTTCTTTTAAATTTGTATAATCCATTTTATTTCTCTCCTTACTTTATGATACTATTGTACCTATTTTTTCACCTTTAACAGCTCTTACTATATTTTCTGGATCTGCTATTCCAAATACTAATAATGGTATGTTATTGTCTCTACACATTGCTGTTGCTGTTGAATCCATTACCTTTAAATCTTTATTTAATACATCTAAATATGATATTTCTTCAAATTTGATTGCATCTGGT
>CAKPLV010000090.1 GCA_934167735.1 uncultured Clostridia bacterium
ACTTTTGCAAGACGAGGGTCTGCACATTTTATATTTATCGGATATTCTAGAACTTTATTATAAGTCCACATTAAAAATTCCCCCTTTCCCAAGGCCATGGTTCTTCAAGCCATCTCCATTTATTACATGGAAATTGAATTGTCAATGGTCCATACACTTTTTGATATTTATCTGTTATATCTCTATATTCTTTACAATATTTTCTGTGTAAACATATTGCTCTTTCATCATCAGGATGTGTATCTAAATATAATCCCAATTCAATTATTGCAAAATTTAATCCTTTAATTCTTTCCATCATTTCTTCTCTTGTTGAATCACATTGTTGTTCATTCATCATGCAATTACAATCTCTATCATTTGGCATTATTTATTACACCCCTCTCCTATTTTATTTGTTGCCTCTATAAACTCTAATGTTCTCATTGATTGACATGGCATATAAGGGCTAACTAATTCTGGAAATATTGTTCCCATTCTTAGACCTACATTTGGTCTGAATGTTTTATCCATATATTGCCAAGGCACATAACTTTGGGCTAACATTGGATTTTCTGGAAACACATCCATTTCACATTGTTCATCAAATCCACAATCACATTCATCTGACATGATATCATCACATGAGTATGGTTCTACGTCATTACACTTATCTTCAATAATAGAATTATCATTTGTTGTTGCACTATTGTTCATGCAATAACATTTTTTATATCTTCTTGAAAACATTTTTTTCCTCCTTTTTTCTTTCATATATTACATTTTATGTATGTTTATTCATTTATGTTACAAAAAAGAAGCACTACAAATGTAGTGCTCCTTTGGAGTCATTTCAGGTAATTTTAGGTTGTTACCTGTTTATTATGAGCCGGACATGATTTTGTCCAAATCATTCTTTGAAAGAATTCCATTTTTCATTAATTCTTCCACAAGTTTATCTAGTTCTGCTCTGTGAGTAATCAAGATTTCTTCTGCATATTTTCCTGCTTCTTTTACAACAGCATCAATTCTGGTGTTTATCATTTCAATGATTTTCTCATTGTACATAGGATTTTTGCTCTCTCTGATATAAACTCTGTTATATGTGAGCCTATCTAATCCATATCTTGTAATCATGTCTGTTGCTAACTTTGTAGCTTTTTCCAGATCTGATGAAGCTCCGGAAGAACACTCACCAGTGAACATCTGCTCAGCCAATCTTCCACCGAGTAAACCTGCAATTAATTCAATATAGAATTCTTTGCTTCCTGATGGAGTAACATCTTCCTTTTCTTCGTTAACATTTACACCTAAATAATCTTCTCCTGGCATTATTGAAACTGCAAGAGTATCATGAGTTCTTCTAACCTCTTCAGAAAAGTACTGAACGATAAAGTGACCTGCTTCATGGTATGCTGTAGAAAGTTTCAAGAACTCTGGCATCTTACTATACTGTTTTTTATTGATGCTGAAAACTTCCAGTACATCTTCTTTTCTCAGTCTAGTTCTGCCTTTAAGCTCTGCTTCTGCCATTGCTTTGTCGATTAAGTCTAAAGTTCTGTCAGGATTTCTCGTTTCATAGTTGAAACATGAAGCGTTGAGAATTGCATAGTTTACCAAATTCTTGGAAATTGTTACATTATGATATTTTTCCAGGTTTTCAATCTGGTTTTTGATCATTTTGTACAGTCCCACGGTCGGAGGTTCTTTTACAATTACCTTTTCGAACCTTCTTTTCAGTGCTCCATCACTTGAAAAATATTTTTCATATTCTGCAAATGTTGTTGCACCAATGACCTGTGTCTGGCCTCTAGACAAGATAGGTTTTAACGCATTGGCTAAATCCAACTCACCTTCTCTGCAGGCTCCTGCACCTAAGATGGTGTGAATCTCGTCAATGAACAGTATTGTTTGAGGATGAGTTTCCAAATACTTTATTAAGTCTTTGAATCTTTCCTCAGCCATTCCTCTGTACTGCGTTCCTGCAACAATTGAGGTTGTATCAAGTGCCATAACAGTCCAGTTTTTGAATTTCTCTGGACAATGTCCTGTTACGATTTCCCATACAATCTTTTCAACAATTGCAGTTTTTCCTACTCCAGGCTCTCCAACAAGTACTGCATTTTTCTTAGTTGCTTTTGACAGAATCCGCCATAACTGCTTTGTTTCTTCTTCTCTTCCAAGAATCAAACATTCTTCCTCATCTTCAGAGAACTTTTTGTTCATTTCTGAAAGGAAACTTGCAATGTTACTTGGAATATCTGAGCTTTTTGTAGATGTTGTTACATTTGCATCTATAGGCTCTAAACCATCTTCGTAACAAATTTTAAGTAACTCAGAATACTCATCTGGCATACATTCTGCAAATGCTACAATAATCATAGCATTTGAAATAATTTTGCTATTATAGTAGTTTTTGCATACTTCTTTTGCTTTGTCAACAATATCAAAGAACCTTCTTGTTACCATAATATCATATTGTGTTCCACTCGGCACAGTAAATCTTATAGATATTTTATTGCTGTTTTCATCTTCTTCAATATCATCATCAATATGTCTGGCTAAAAATGCCAAAGCACTTTCATACAATACTTCTTCAGATATTCCTTTTTGAAGAAGATGATTATGCAGTGGACTTACCTGTGTTATCAACAGTGATGATAACATTATCTCTGGTGTAACATAGCCAAGTTCTTCTTCATAGCTGATTTGATCTGCTACCCGCATTAGTGGAAAGAAATCTGTACCAAATACATATTCCCGCATGCTCATATTTTGTCCTCCTTATATTATTTTTACAGTGACATAATTATTTTACATCTTTTATGTCATTTTGTCAATTAGAAATATGCACAAAAGGCTGGTATAACCAGCCTTTATTTCTTTTTAAATAAATTTATTAATGAAAATATAAATGCAAATAATGCTAATACAAAACCTGCTATCATAATATATTTATATTTATCATCTTTTTGTTCTTCTGTTACAGTAGTATTATTAACATCAGCTTTTTTCATAATATATGTTTCTGAAACTTCATCATTTGTTAATACATATGATGAGTTATGGTCTATGTAAAATTCATAATATCCATCTTCTGACATTGAGATATTGTTTGTAATTTTATCATATAATTTTTCATCTGAATCATAATAATATACATTAACTTTTTGTTTTTCTAATACATTATTCATTATATTTGAATTATATATTCTTATTAAACATTTTCCAGGAAGTACTCCATTTTCAGCAAATACAAATTTTACTCCTTTACTTACTCCTGTATCTACATTATTTGTTATTTGTATACTTACATCAATTGATTTTGAATTTTTAATATCATTTCCATTAAATATCCATTCAACATCATTGTATTTTATTATCAAAATTTTATCTTGGCCTTTTATTGCTTCAAATACTGATTTATCTATTATTGGATTATTTGATGCATCAATTTCAATTGTTATATTTGATTCTAGTTCATTTATTTTCTTAATAATTTCCATTGAAATTTTGTCATTATCTATATTTAAAAGATCTGTGTACTCTTTTTCACTTTCTTCTATTTTTAAATTAATATTAAAATCAAAGTGTTCAATTTCACCAATTGTTTTACCACTTCTATACCTTTTTTGATATCCATAAATATCTTTTAATATAACATAGTTTAATTCATATTCTCCATATTCAGTAGTAACTGGCACACTGAAATATGGTTTAGTTTTTAGATCTTTTAGATATACAACAAAACTTTTTTGGTTCTTTTTATCACTAAATGAAAGCATTACTTGATTTGCTTCAAAATTGTTAAGTTCCATATCTACATATATTTTATCATTTCTGCTTGCAGTAAAATCTGATAAAACTATTGATTTTAATATTTTGTCTGTTTTTATTTCTTCTTCATTTTTTATTTCAAATTGTATATCAAATTTTAATTTTAAAGCATCTGCTTGATTTTCGTCTTTGCTATATCTTATATAATCTGTTTTGTTTGGATTTATATATACATCTGTTATATAATAAGTTCCGTCTGTAAGACTTGATATTCCCCATACTTTTGAAAAGTCTAAATATTGACTATCTCCTTCTGTTTCAAGTGATACCAGTGCTTTTGAATTTTCATCATTTTTGTTTTTTACTATAAATGTCATTAACTCAGGTTTATTTCCTTCTGTTTCAACATTTATGAACAATTTCTCATTTTTATCTTTTGTTATGATATTTTCTTGAGAATTTAATGCTAAATTAACAAGTGATATTGTATTTTTTTCTTCTACTTTTATAGCTTTTACATATTTCTTTTCAAAACAATTAGTATAGTTTGCTGAACCTATTGTTGTTCCATATGTTACTTTTCCATCTGGACATGTAACTTCAATTGCTGTCATTTCATAATTCACATCATCTTTTGCTTCTTCTGGCATAATAAAATATGGATCATTTGTCTTTATGTCTTGTATTTCTACTGTTAAATATTGATCTCCTGCTTTTAAAAATGCTTTTACTTCTGTAACATCTTTCATACAATATGAATCAACATATACTTTTTCGCCTTTTCCCGCTTCTGTTGATCTTATATATAGTCC
>CAKPLV010000091.1 GCA_934167735.1 uncultured Clostridia bacterium
TGCGAAAACTATTGTTTTTGGGTTTTGTTTTTTACGATAATTGTTTCCCCATTCAACCATAGAATCTAAAACAGGATTCAAGCTCCAACCAGTATCTGTAAGGGAATATTCAACTCGAGGTGGAACCTCAGGAAAAACTTCTCTTTTTATTAGTCCAGACTTTTCCATATCTCTTAAATTATCTGTAAGTACTTTTTTGCTAATACCATTAAGTGATTTTAAAAGTTCTCCAAATCTCTTTGTTCCAGTTAATAAATCTCTAATAATTAAAACTTTCCATTTATCTCCGATAAGACCCATTGTTATTTCAACAGGACAAGCGGGTAATTCATGTTTCATTATAAATCAACTCCAATCTATATGAGAATTATAACAGAATAAAAAGTTATTGTAAATAATTTGTTAAATTACTAAAAAGTAACTTTTTAGTAACTATGCAACAAAAAAGTGCCTACTTTACAAAGTGAAAATCTGCTAGTAAAATAATTACAGGAATTGAAAAAAGAGTAGCTACTAAATTCAAAAATAAAGAAAAGGAGTAGATAAAAATGGAAGTTAAGAAAATTAATTTAAAAAAAGGATTTATAGATATTTACAATTTTGGAGATATAAAGTTACATTGTTATCAAACAAATGATTTTATGAATGATGAAAGTTATATATTAGAAAATAATAAAAATGTATTATTAGTTGAATTTCCTGCATTTTATGATAATTTAGAAGAATTTGAAGAATATGTAAAAGGACTAAATAAAAATATAGTTGGAAAAGTATTTTCAGATCATCCAAATGGAGGAACAATATTTGAAGATGTAAAAGGTTATGCTTCTAAAGGAACAATAAAATCAATGAAAGAAGGAACAATTCATAATTTAATAACAGGATTTGAAAAATCATTTAATGGGGCATTTGCAAAAGAATTACATGAAATAACAGATGTTTTAACAGATGAAAATGTTAATATTGGAGGATTTGAATTAAAGATTACATATCATAATGAAAATATTGAAATAGAATTTCCTCAAATAGGATGTGTTTATACACATATGTTAGGACATGATTGTCATTCAATTGTTGCTGGCGAAGAACATGCAAATGTAATTATTGAGCAATTAAAAAGATATAAATCAAATGGATATAATTTAGTATTATCAAGTCACTATATACCAGAAACATTAAAAGATGTTGATACTAAAATTGCTTATCTTGAAGAATTAAAAAAATTAGCAAAAGAAAGTACAAATATAACAGATTTTAAAAATAAAGTAAAAGAAAAATATCCAGAATATAGTGGATTAAATTATTTAGATATGACAGCAGGATTTTTCTTTCCACAAAATTAGAAAATTCAATAAAGAATTGTGCTTAAAATAGTGCAATTCTTTATTATCATAAAAGGAGCATTTATGGAAAAATTAGATTTTTTAATTGAATATTTAATAAAAGAAAATAAAAGTATTGATGTTAAAGAAATACCACAAAATACAAGTGATAAAAAAAGATTATATCGTTCATTGTGTAATATTAGAGAACCATTGCCAATATCAAAAGAATATATCGAAACAGAAAAAGAATTTTTAATAAATCAATGTAAAGAAAAAGGCATTGTAGATCAAAAAGATATAGAGACATTTAATACATACAGGAAAACTAAAATATGTTTATGGCAGGGAGATATAACAACATTAAAAATTGAAACGATAGTAAATGCAGCAAATTCTCAAGGATTAGGATGTTTTATACCTTGCCATAAATGTATTGATAATGCTATCCATTCAGCAAGTGGAGTTATGTTAAGATTAGAATGTAATAAAATTATGCAAGAAATAGGGATACTGCAAACAGGAAAAGCATTTATAACAAAGGGGTATAATTTGCCATCAAGATATGTTATTCATACAGTAGGACCAATTATATATGAAAATGTGACAGAAAAAGAAATATTAAAATTAAAAGAATGTTATATAAATTCATTAGAAATTGCAAAAAAGAATGGAATAAAAAATATAGCTTTTCCTTGTATATCAACTGGCGAATTTAGATTTCCAAAAGAATTAGCATCTAAAATTGCAATAGAAACAGTAAAAGAATATTTAGATACAAACGAAAAATATTTTGAAAAAATAGTATTTAATGTTTTTTCAGAAGAAGACTATAAAATATATTTGAATAATTTAGGAGAAATTTATGGAAGAATATAATTCAAGAATTTTACAGGCAAAACAATCAATTAAACAAGCTGATTTTATTATAATTGGGGCAGGAAGTGGACTTTCAACAGCAGCAGGATTAGAATATAGTGGTGAAAGATTTGAAGCTAATTACAAAGAATTTATAGAGAAATATCATTTTGATAATTTGTATTCAGCATCATTTTATGAATTTAGGACTCAAGAAGAAAAATGGGCCTTTTTTGCAAAAATGATAAAACTAAATAGATATAATGAAAAGCCTTTAAAATTATATGAAAAGTTGTATGAAATAGTAAAAAACAAAGAATATTTCGTTTTGTCAACAAATGTAGATGGACAATTCTACAATAGTGGTTTTGACAAAGACAAAGTATTTGAAGTTCAAGGAGATTATGAATATTTGCAATGTGAAAATGCTTGTCATAACAAATTATATAATAATAGAGAATTAGTAGAAAAGTGGTTACAAAAAACAAAAGACTGTAAAATACCATCAAATTTGGTAATGAAATGTCCAGTATGTGGTGGCAATATGGAAATGAATTTAAGAAAAGATGCAAATTTTGTTCAAGATAAAAACTGGTATAGACAGCAAATAATTTAAAAACAACGCTTATTAGAATAAATAAAGATTATCCAATGCCAATGTTAGAAATAAAAAATAAAATTATCTCATTTAATGAAGATACAAATAAAATAATTGAAAATTGCATATATTAATAAAAAACACTTGATTTTCACCACAAAATATCATATAATGATAAAAAGAGGTGATAATATGATATTAACTAATGATATGATAAAAAATAATTTTCAAGAATATTCTAATAAAAATACTAAAATTTGTAGAGAAGTAAAAAATGGAAAATTTACAAAAATAATAAATGGATTATATGAAACAAATCCTAATACTAATGGATATCTATTAGCAGGAAGTATTTATGGTCCTTCATATTTATCTTTTGATTATGCACTATCTTTTTATGGATTAATACCAGAAAAAGTAACAGTTTTCACAAATGCAACATTTGAAAAGAAAAAAAAGAAAACTTATCAAAATGAATTTGGAACATTTTTATATAGAGATGTACCAGAAAATGTGTATCCATTGGGTATAAACATTATCAAAGAAGGAGAATATTACTATCAAATTGCAACACCAGAAAAAGCTTTATGTGATAAACTTTATACATTAAAGCCAATAAAAAATATGCAAGAGTTAGAAAATGTATTATTTAAGGATTTAAGAATTGATGTTATTGAATTTAACAAATTAAAATTAGATGATATTGAAATTTTATCTAAATATTATCATAGCACAAATGTTGAATTATTATACAGATATATGAGGAGGAAAATAAATGAATAATGTTTTGCAAAATATGTTAAAAAAATATGATATAAAAAACACACTAGATGAAACTAATGCTATGAAAGAAATTATTCAAGAAATAGTTTTATGTGGATTAAGCAGAGGAGGATTTTTTGATGAAGCAGCTTTTTATGGAGGAACAGCATTAAGAATATTCTACGGATTAAATAGGTTTTCTGAAGATTTAGATTTTGCATTATTAAAACCTAATCCAGAATTTGATTTAGGCAAATATTTTCCTTATATTGAAAAAGAAGTCAAAGCTTATGGTTTAAATTTATCAATTAGTGAAAAAATAAAAACACAAGAATCAAATATAACATCAGCTTTTTTGAAAGGTGATACTAAAGAACATATTTTAATGTTTTTTCCAAACGAAAATATTCAAAATACTACATCACTAAAGAGTATAAAGATAAAATTTGAAGTTGATATTAATCCTCCAGCAGGTGCGAAATACGATTTAAAATATAAATTGTTACCATCTCCACATCAAGTAAAATTATATGATGAGGGTTCTTTATTTGCAGGAAAAATACATGCTATTCTTTGCAGAAACTGGAATTATAGAACAAAAGGACGAGATTTATATGATTATATTTTTTATTTATCAAAAAATACTAAAGTAAATATTGAATTAATAAAAGAAAAACTAATAGATTCCCAAGTAATAAAAAGAGAAGAAAAATTTAACATAGATGTATTAAAAGACTTATTAAATAAAAAATTTGACCAAATTGATTATAAAAATGCAAAAGAAGATATTGAAACATTCATAGAAGATAAGAACTCATTGGAATTATGGTCAAAAGAATTCTTTAAAGAGATTACAACAAATCTTATTACAGATTGAATTGAGGAGAATATACAATGATAATAAACACAGGATGCAGAACAGATATACCAGCATTTTATTCAAAATGGCTAATGAATATATAATACTTGTGGGCATTTATGTAAATATTGTTATGCCTCGGAGATAAAATAACAGAGGCTAA
>CAKPLV010000092.1 GCA_934167735.1 uncultured Clostridia bacterium
GTGCTACAGGTTACTTAGGAATACATATATTAGAAAAATTACTGGAAAATGAAGAAGGAAAAGTATATATACTAATTAGAAAAGAACCAGGAATGACAATAGAACAAAAATTATTAAATAAAATGCACTATTATTTTGGAACTAAGTATGATAAATACTTGGGAAATAAAATAGTAATTTTTCAAGGAGATATAACCAAAGATGGTTTTGGATTACAGCAAAAAGAATTATTTGAGCTAGGAAATGAAGTAACAACAATAATAAATTCTGCAGCAAAAGTTTCTCATTATGGTAATTACATTGAATTTTACAATACAAATGTAAAGAGTGTAGATAAGTTAATAGATTTTGCAAATATATTTAAATGTAAAATATATCATGTTTCAACATTAAGCATTTCTGGAAATGCATTAGTAGATCAATACTATATGGAACAAAAATTTAAAGAAGAAGTTGAATTTTTGGAAAATAGTTTTTATATAGGACAAGATTTAGAAAATGTATATGTTAAAACTAAATTTGAAGCAGAAAGAAAAATGCTAGAGGCTATAAAGAATGGAACTGATGGATATATACTAAGAATGGGAAACTTAATGCCAAGACTATCTGATGGCAAATTCCAAGATAATATAGGAGATAATGCATATATAAACAGATTAAAGGCATTAATGAAAATAGGAGCTATACCTAAATATTTAATGAATGGGTACTTGGAGTTTACTCCAATAGATAGTTGTTCAGAAGCAATAATTAAAATTATAGAACATACTAGTAAACAAAATAAAATATATCATTTATTTAATGATAATCATGTTACAGTGCAAAGATTTTTAAAAACTGTACAGGACTTAGGTACAAATATTGAAGTTATAGATAATGAACAATTTAAAGAAAAATTAAAAAAATTAATTAGAAATGCTAATTCTGAAATATTAAATACATTAATTAATGATATGGATAAAGATTTGAATTTACATTATGAAAGTAATGTTAAATTAAATTCAAAGCATACAAAAAAACTATTAGAATTATATGGCTTTAAATGGCCAGAAATAGATAAAAAATATATAGAAAACATACTAAAATTAGTAAAAGGAGAAACAAATGATAGCAAGTAAAATAACTTTAATAGAGTTGATAATTACATGCATAATAAATATTATATTGATTACTTATCTTACCAAAGAAAAAAGAAAAAATCAATTGCAAAAAGTATTTATATTTGCATTAGGTATTTTAGTGTTTTGGACAATAGGCTTAATAATGCAAATAACATTGTCCAAACCATTAAACATTGAGCCAATTTATTTTGACTATTTTATATACATCGCTATTTGTACGATACCAATAGTTGTATATTTTATGGGATTAATTTATGAAAATACAAAAATAGAATTTAAAAAGAAGTATTTATTATTATTTATAGTTCCTATAATATCATTAATTGTATTATGGACAAATGATTATCATCATTTATTTTATAAATACTATTCTATAGATTTTCAAACCAATGTATACGGACCATATTTTACAATACATAATATTTATTCATATATATTATTGGCAGTTGGGGTATGGCATATATTAAAAATGACAATAAAAAATTCTGGATTTTTCTCAAAACAATCAATTTTGATTGTTTTGGGAGTAAGTGTTCCAGTAGTTGTAAATATATTAGGTACATATCAAATAATTCCTATGTCAATATATATTACACCAATAACATTTACAGTTACAATAATTTGTTGTGCAATAGCAATATTTAAATTTCAATTTTTAGGAGTAACACCAATTGCTTTGCAAAAAATTGTAGACAGAATTTCAGATGGATATGTAGTTTTAGATGAAAATAATACAATAATAGATTTTAACAAAACATTTTTGGATTTATTTAAATTAAAACCTGAAGAAATTAGAAGTAAAAACTTTATAAAATTTTTGACACAAAGTAAAATAGAAAAAAGGACAATTACACATATTGAAAAATCAATAGAAAAAGCGAATAAGACAAATAAAACTGTATTTTTTGAACAGCACTTTGCTCAAATAAAGAAATACTTTAGAATTGAAATAACACCAATAGAATCAGAAGGAAACGCATTAGGAACATTATTCTTATTGAAAGACATAACTCAACACAAAGAAGATATGGAAACAATAAAGAACAACCAAGACATATTGATGGAAAGAGAGCGTTTAGCATCATTAGGACAATTAATAGGTGGAATTGCACACAATTTAAAAACACCAATAATGTCTATTGCAGGTGCTGTAGAAGGTTTAGAAAATCTAATAAAAGAATATGATGAATCAATTGATGATCCACTAGTAAATTCACAAGATCATCATGATATTGCAAAAGATATGGAATCATGGATTCCCAAAATTAGAGCACATATAGAATATATGTCAGATATTATAACAACAGTTAAAGGTCAAGCTGTTGCATTATCAAATGATGAAGATGTTTCATTTACAATAAATGAATTAGTAAAAAGAGTAAATATATTAATGAAGCATGAATTAAAAAATGCATATATATATCTAAATGTCTTAATGAAAACAGATGAAAATATTGAATTAAAAGGTGATGTAAATAGTCTTGTTCAAGTTGTTAATAATATGATTTCAAATGCAATTCAAGCATATAATGGAGAAAGAAATAAAAATATAGAACTTGAAATATCTAAAAAAGGAAATGACATCATATTTGCTGTTATTGACTATGCTGGAGGGTTACCAGAAGAAGTACAGCAAAAATTATTTAAAGAAATGGTAACAACAAAAGGAAAAAATGGAACAGGATTAGGACTATATATGTCATATTCAAATATAAAAGCAAAATTTGGTGGAGATATAACATATGAAACTGAAAAAGGCAAAGGAACAAAATTTAACATTATAATACCAATAGGAAAATAAAAAATGAGCGATTAGATTTTTAATATCGAAATCGCTCTTTTTATATAAACATATTTAAAATAGTAAGTACTAAAGTAGAAAAAAATGCTTTTATAGAAAATTTAAAACCATGTCTAACAAAAATGGCAGTATTAGTTAATCTATTCTCGCCAATTATAGTTAAAGCAACACAAGGTTCATCTATTTCTTTATAAACAATCATTTCAGTACTAACAACTTCATCATTTTTGGTTTCTAGTTCATCCATAATAACCTCCAAGGTAATATAAATTAAGTATATCAAGAGAAAATTCAAAAATCAAACAAAAAGAAAAAATGTAAAGAAAATGAAATATAAATGTAATGAAACTGAAATAAAAGTCTTAAATGGGAAATGAAATATTTTAGATAAAGTACTTGATTTTTAGTAAATAAACTAATATAATGACGGTAAAATTGATAGGGGTGATAAAATGAGAAAAGCTCTACAAAATCAACAAAAAAATGCAGATGAAACAAAATATAGAATTATTGCAGTAGATGATGAAATTGGAATAATTGACTCATTATCAGTTTTTTTACAAAGAACTGACTACGAATTTGTTGGAATAACAGATCCAGTAGAAGCTATTGAAACAATAAAAAGAGAACATTTTGATTTAATGCTATTAGACTTTATGATGACACCACTACATGGTGATGAAGTTGTAGAAGAAATAAGAAAATTCAACAAAGAATTATATATATTATTACTTACAGGACACAAAGATTTGGCTCCTCCATTGGAGACAATAAAAAGATTGGATATCCAAGGATATTGTGAAAAAAGTGATAAATTTGATCAATTATTATTATTAATTGAATCAGGAATTAAATCAATTAAGCAAATGTATGAAATAAAAAGAATAAATGAAGAATTAGCAGAATCAAACGAAAAACTAGAACAAGCATATTTAGATATGGTACAAACATTAAGATATACAGTAGAAGCCAAAGACGCATATACAAGAGGTCATTCAGACAGAGTATCAGAGTATTCAGTATTAATTGGGGAAAAACTTGGATTACCAGAAGATCAAATAAAAATCTTAAGAATTGGTGGACTATTCCATGATATTGGAAAAATAGGTGTACCAGATAGAATATTATTAAAAACAGATAAGCTTACAGATGATGAATATTCAGAAATAAAAAATCATCCATCAATAGGAGCACATATATTAGGAGCAGCAACAATATTTAAAGATATCATACCAATTGTAAAATATCATCATGAAAGATATGATGGTAGAGGTTATCCATGTGGCTTAAAAGGTGAAGATATACCATATGTAGCAAGAATAGCTGCTGTTGCAGATACATTTGATGCAATGACAAGTAAAAGAAGTTATAGAGATGCATTAAATTTAGACATTGTAAAAGAAGAAATAGAAAGATGCAAAGGAACACAATTTGATCCTAAAATAGCAGATGTATTTCTTGACATATTAAACAATGATTATGATAAAATAAAAGAAATTCAAGAAAAATATATAAAATAAAAATAGACCATTAAGGTCTATTTTTTTTATATTTTCATTGAAAGTCCAACTTTTTTTCTTTCACTGTCAATTTTTATTACTTTAACTTTAACAATATCTCCTAC
>CAKPLV010000093.1 GCA_934167735.1 uncultured Clostridia bacterium
ACATATATGCTATTAAATTTATAACAATTTCAACAACAGGATTTTATGGAAATATGAATAATAATAGATATTGGGGGTAAAACAGTTCTTTTTAGAGCTGTTTTTTTCTATTGTATATTAGTAACAAAATATTGCCTTTTTTTCTAGTTTATGATATATTGAAACAAGAAAAGAATAAGGAGGAACAAAAATGTCATTCATAGAAACAATAAAAGAAAAAGCAAAAAAAGATATAAAGACAATTGTATTACCAGAAGCTACAGATCCAAGAACAATTAAAGCAACTCAAATAATTCAAAAAGAAAATTATGCAAAAGTTGTATTAATTGGAGATGAAGAAGAAGTAAGAAAAATTGCAGAAAAAGAAAATGTTGACATATCAAACATCCAAATAATAAATCCAGAAAAAGACGAAAAAGCAAAATTTTATGCTAAAGAGTTATATGAGCTTCGTAAAGCAAAAGGAATGACAGAAGAACAAGCTCAAGAACTTATAAAAAATCCAGTATATTATGGAATGATGATGGTAAAATTAGATGAGGCAGATGGGTTAGTATCAGGAGTTGCTCATTCTACGTCAGACACATTAAGACCAGCATTACAAATTCTAAAAACAGCACCAGGAACAAAACTTGTATCAGCATTTTTTGTTATGGTTGTACCAAATTGCGAATATGGTGCAAATGGAACATTCGTATTTGCAGATAGTGGACTAAATGAAGAACCAAACGAAGATGCTTTATCAGAAATAGCAATTGCATCAAGCAAAAGTTTTGAACAATTAGTTGGAGAACAAGCAAAAGTTGCAATGTTATCATATTCAACATATGGAAGTGCACATTCTGCATCAACAGAAAAAGTTATAAATGCAACAAAACTAGTAAAAGAAAAAGCACCAGAATTATTAGTTGATGGAGAATTACAATTAGATGCTGCAATAATTCCTGAGGTTGCAGAATTTAAAGCAAAAGGCAGCCCTTTAAAAGGAGAAGCTAATGTTTTAGTATTCCCTGATTTAGGAGCAGGAAACATAGGATATAAATTAGTACAAAGATTTGCAAAAGCAGAAGCATATGGACCATTATGTCAAGGTATTGCAAAACCTGTAAATGATTTATCAAGAGGTTGTAGTGCAGAAGATATTGCTGGAGTTGTTGCAATAACAGCAGTACAAGCACAAAATATGGATAAATAGGAAGGAAGATTTAAATGAAAATTTTAGTATTAAACTGTGGGAGTTCATCTCTAAAATATCAATTAATTAACATGGAAACTGATGAAGTATTAGCATCAGGAAAATATGAAAGAATAGGAGAAGATGAAGCATTTATAACACATAAAGCACATGGCAAAAAAATTGAAATAAAACATCCAGCAAAAACACATGAAGAAGCTGTTAATTTCTCATTAGAGCAATTAATTAATCCAGAATACAAAGTAATAGACAGTCTAGATGAAATAAATGCAATAGGACACAGAATAGTTCATGGTGGAGAAGAATTTAAAGAATCAGCAGTAGTTGATGAAAAAGTTAAAGAAGGTGTTGCAAAAGCAGCAGAATTAGCACCATTACACAATCCAGCAGCATTATATGGAATAGAAGCTTGTGAAAAATTAATGCCAGGAAAACCAATGGTAACAGTGTTTGATACAGCATTCCATCAAACAATGCCAAAAGAAAAATACATTTACCCAATCCCATATGAATATTACGAAAAATATGGAATAAGAAAATACGGAGCACATGGAACATCACATATGTATGTATCTCAAAGATTAGGAGAAATAATCGGAAAAGATATTAAAGATTTAAAAATTGTTACATGTCATTTAGGTCAAGGGTCAAGTATATGTGCAGTAATGAATGGTAAATCATTAGACACAAGTATGGGGTTAACTCCATTAGGTGGATTCCCAATGGTTACACGTTCAGGAGATTTAGATCCATCTGTTGTAACATATATAATGAAAAAAGAAAACTTATCAGCAGATGAAGTTGAAAATATGTTAAACAAAAAATCTGGAGTACAAGGAATATCTGGATTAGCACCAGACTTCAGAGAAATAGAAGCAGCTTCTTATGGAGAAAACGAAAGAGCTGGAATAGCAATTGAAAAATTTAAATATGAAATTGCTTCATATATTGCTAAATATGCAGTTGCAATGAATGGTATTGATTATATTATATTTACAGGTGGAATTGGAGAAAACCAAATCAATATCAGAAAAGGAATATGTGAAAAACTTGAATTCATGGGTGTAAAAATAGATGTAGAAGCAAATAACATCAGAGGAGAAGAAAAAGAAATTTCTATGCCAGATTCAAAAATAAAAGTATATTTAATTCCTACAAACGAAGAATTAATGATAGCAAAAGAAACAGAAAGACTAGTTAAATAGGAGGAATAAAAATGGAATATAGAAGATTTAATAATACAATTGTTGCAAGAATTGATAAAGGAGAAGAAATTCTTGAACAAATAAAAGAAATAGCATTAAAAGAAAACATAAAACTTGCTAATGTAAATGCATTAGGAGCAACTAATGATTTCACAGTTGGTGTATTCAAAACTCAAGAAAAGAAATATTATTCAAATTCATTTACAGGAGATTTTGAAATAGTTTCATTAACAGGAACAATAAACACAATGAATGGAGAATTTTATACACATATACACATGAGTGCAGGAAATGCAGAAGGAAAAGTTTTCGGAGGACACTTAAACAGAGCAATTGTAAGTGCAACATGTGAAATGGTAATAAATGTTATAGATGGAACAGTTGATAGAGTTGCTGATCCAGAGATAGGACTAAATTTATTTAAATTTTAATATAAAGAGAGGTAGAAATGAGTAGTACAAAAGAAATTCAAGAAAAAAAGTTAAATGCAAGATTATATCCAATATATAAAATGGTATCATGGGATTTACTATTTTATTATTCAATAATATATCTGTTTTTAACACAAGCAAAAACCTTTTCTGCCTCTCAAGTTTTGTTAGGGGAAGCGTTTTTTACAGTTTCGTGCTTGGTATTACAAATTCCAATAGGATTATTAATTGATAAAATAGGAAAAAGATCTAGTTTAGTATTAGCAAATATTTGTATGTGTGTATTTACATTTGTATTAATGATAACCACTTCATATAGTCAATTGTTAATAGCATATTTTATTGATGCAATAGGATATGTTATAAAAGGAATATGTGAAACAAATATTTTATATGATGCATTACCAAAAGGTAAAAAAAGAGGAAAACTTTATTCTATGCTTGATGGACTAGGGGCTTCTCGTTATTATGTAATAGATGCAATTACTTCACTAGTCGCTGGGTTTGCATATGTAATAAATCCATATTTTCCTATTATTTTATGTTTCATAGGAAATGTAATTGCAACTATTTTATCAACAAGATTCAGGAAAATAGAATCAAAAGAAAAAGAGAAATCTGTTGGAACAAGAGAATATTTTAAACAACTAAAATCAGCAGGAAAATTTGCAATTAAATCAAAAAGAATGATGTGCTTATTAATATTCTTTGGACTTGTTTCAGGATTGCTTTATAATATGACCACACTTAGAAGCGGTGTATTAGCTCAAATTAATCTGCCAGAACAGTATTTTGGAATTGTATTTGCTATATTACAGATAGCAGCATCTATTTGTTCAAGAGCACAAAACATAATTCAAAAAAGGTATAAAAACAACACATTAGCATATCTTGGAATTCCACTTACAGTATCATGTATAATAATAGGATTATTAAGCAAAGGAAATCAAAGTTTATTTAAAGTATTTATAATAATAACATTGTTTGTAATACAAGGAGCAATAAAAGGTGTTTATAATGTATTAATTTATAGATATCTTAACAATTTCACAACAAAGAATATTAGAACAAAATTAGCAACAATAAGAAGTTTAGTATATAATGTTTTTACAATAATAATAAGTTTATTTGGATCATTATTATTAAGTGTAACAGACTCATCAAATACTATTTTAATTATAGGCTGTATGTCTACAATTGCAATAATTTTGTTGTTAGACTATATGAGAGATAAAGTTGGATTAAAACCTAATAAATATCCAGAAGAAGATTTAAAATATTATAAAGTAAAACAGTAAAATTTTGCAATCAAACTCAAAAAATGGTATAATATAGATAGTTAATATACCAAATTTGAGGAGGACGAATGATGATTAGACGGTATACTGTAACAGAAAATGTGGTTTCAATCTTGATTGCACTTGGGATTGGATCAGTTATTTGCTATAATGCAAATGAGGCAAGAAAGGCTGTAAAGCCTGTAATTGTATCATATGATTATAGCTATGAAAGAGAAGTTGCACTTGAAAGACAAAGAGAGCAGGAGGAAATTGAAGCAATTATTAATTACAAACCAACTGCTATTGTCACTTCAAATGTAACTGATATTTCAGAAGAAGTTGCTGAACCGGTCGAGGCTGAAAAAGAAGATTATTTTTCTGGATACACCCAGCAGGATATTTATC
>CAKPLV010000094.1 GCA_934167735.1 uncultured Clostridia bacterium
TGATTTTATAGTGCCAGAACTAAGACAAGATTCGGAAATACAAGCAATAATAAATCCACCAGAATAAATAACAAACTTCGCCCAATAGGGACGTCCCTTTTTGGGCGAAGTTTTTTTATTGAGCAAGTTGTGGATTTGCGTATATTGTTTTATTGTCTGTATATATTACCATTCCAGGCTTTGCTCCGTTTGGCTTTTTTACATATTTTATAAAAGTATAATCAACTGGAACGTTTTGAGACATTCTAGCTTTGCTGTAATATGCTGCTAAACAAGCACATTTATACAAAACACTGTCTGGAACTCCAGAATTTGAAAGATCAAGTTTTTTGCCTGAGGAAGCAGATGAAGGTGATATAGCTAGTTTGTCTGAAATATCTTTATCAAAATTAGCAGATAAATTAGATTTTTCAGCAAAACTGCTAGGTCTTATTACAACATGGCTTCCGTGAATGTCTTTTGTGTGAAACCACATATCATCTTTATTGGCAAAAGTAAGTGAAAGCCAATCATTTTCATTATTATTTCTTCCAACAAAAATAGTATAACCATCAATTTCAAATTTCAAAGGTGAAAAAGATGTATTTTTCTTCTTATTATTAGCTTGTGTCTTTTTATTTCTTTTTCTTGACTTTGATTTAAAAATCGAATTTTCATTAATTTCTTCATTTATTATTAAAACATCATTTATATTAGTACAATTTTCTAGTTCATAAATTATACTTTCAATATAATCAAGTTGCTCCAATGTTTCTTCTTTTTGTACAGAAACAATCTGAAAAGCATTTTTTAACTTAGTATATTTTTTAAAATATCTTTTTGCATTATACTGTGGATTATATTTTATATCCAAAGGAATATTTATAGGATTATTATTATCATAATAATTTTCAAGAGTAATCATATCAGAATGAGTATTTGTTAATCTATATAAATTAGCAGTTATTAATTCGCCATATAATTTATATGTGTCCATATTTGAACATTCTTCAAGTTTTTTATTCATAGATAATAATCTATTATTATATTTTTTATATACATCCATAACTAATCTTGTAGAATTAGTTTTTATATTTTTAAATTGTTCAGCAGATTCTCTAGCTGTGTAAAAATCATCAATAAAATAATTTGATTGCAAATTTGAATCTTTTTTACCAATGCAAAGCACATAATCGTTTTCGTTATATTGCTCAAAAACTAAATCAGCTGATGATAATATCTCATTAAAATAATTATATAATTTTTCTAAATCATTACCACATCTTGAAATTGAATATTGTACAAAACTCAAACTAAAACCAGTAAACGTATTTGAAATGGATTTTGCTAAATTATCAATATCTATATTGGCAATAAAACTATCTAAACTAGTAGTTGTAAAATCTAATTTGTTTGATATAGGTAATTCATATTTATGTGATGGTAAAATATCACGATAAGAATTACTATTAGAGTTTGAATGTCTAATTGCATCAATAATTATTTGATTTGGATTTACTAGAATAATATTACTGTTTTTACCCATTATTTCAACAATTAAAGTCTTTATTTCAATTTCGTTAAATTCATTAATTGTTTCAATATCAATGTAAACAATTCTTTCAAGCCCTTTCATATATATATTTGAAATTTTTCCACCAATTAAATATTTTCGTAAAAGCATACAAAAATTAGGTGCAACTAAAGGGTTAGGCTTTGAATGTGTTGTAAGATTTATTCTACAATTACGAGCATCTATACAAATATTAAGAGCATAGTGAAAGCCTTGTGCATATAATCCTAAAACAATAGTATTTTTATCAGGATTATATATTTTATCTATTTTACTTCCTATAATAGGACTTAATTCTTTTACAATGGAGTTTGAAACAATTCCATCAAAAGCCATGAAAATCATCTCCTCTAAGCAAATATAATAACATATTTTATAGTAAATAATCAAGAGGATTAAGATAACTATTGTCACTACTTCTAAATCCAATATGCAGATGACAACCAGTTGTAGCACCATTAGTATGTCTTCCGGATGAATCAGTATAATTGTTTCCAACTACATAGTCAACATATTTAGGGCCAACATTTCCAATAATTTGACCTTGTGAAACAGTATCACCTTTTGACACAATATAATTAGGTGATACATGACAATAAGAAATTTTTAAATCATCATGTGTAGTAAGAGTAATTGTATAACCACCACCACCTAAAAAGCCTATAAATGTAATAATACCATTTGTAGTTGCAATTAAATTTGTACCTTCAGGAGCAGGAATATCGATTCCTTTATGAAATGTTGAAGCACCAGCAGTAGGAGCATTTCTTTTTCCATAGGGAGAAGAAATACTTGTATATCCAGGAATGGGCCATATGAAATTCGAATTTGATCCTACAATTATTTCTGAATCAATAGATGAAGAAGTAGGATTTGAAATAAATGGTACGAAAAACACACATAATATGATTGATAAAAAAATTAATCTGAAAAAATTTTTGCTAATAAAAATCACCTCAATAAAAAAATAGAAGAAGCTTAGAAAACTAAACTTCTTTAAAAAATTTACTATATTAAATTTGTTTTATTACCCCTATAACCATTTGTATAATAACATGAAATTTGAAAAATTACAATATTTTTTTGAAAAATTAAGCTAATGGACTAACTTCAAATTTTATATTGAAATCTTTAAAATCATCTAATTTATTTCTATCAAGACAATCCATATAATTTTCAAGTTGTTCTTGTGTTTTACATGCAGCTATAATAACAGGATTTAATTCATAATGAAACATGATATCAACAGCAAATTTGAATGCATCTATAACAGATTTAGATTCTCTATCACGAATAAGTGAATAAGCTTCTTTGAATCTGGCTATGACAGGATGTTTCATATAATAATCTAAAGGAAGTATAAATTCTTTTTTTATAACTTCTTCATAAGAATGATATTCATCAGGATATTGCTGTAAATATAATGATATTTCTTGATTAGTATATGGTAAAAATATTTTATTTTCTTTTTCAGAAATTAATAAAGTATTATTTGAAATATCTTTTTCTTGTGAAGTATGAGAAATTTTTGGTTCTTCTTTAAAACTTTGAGGAACTGTTACTTCAATATCAAATGTTGAAAGATATTTTTTAACAATATTCTTTTGTAAAAAAGTATCAATTTTAATATCATTCAAATATATTAAAGACTTTGCATCTTGACTTTTATTTGAAAATTTACGAATCTTACTTTTTAAAGCCTGTATTTCATCAAAAAATTGTTCCTTATCTGATTGACTGGATTCAATTTTTATAAGCAAATTTACAATTTCGGCTGAAACAGAAGAATACTCTTCATTAATACCATAAATTAATTTTATGTTTTCATTAAGTTTGTCAAAAATAGATTGGACTTCTGGAAGAAGTGAATCTAGTTCAGGAATGTTATTTGAACCATTGGCAATTGATTTTTTTGAACTATTTATAAATCTAACAATAGTATCTCTTGTGTTTATTTCTTTTGAAGCCATAGATTCAAGCTTTTTCTTTTCAACATCTGCATTTGTTATAAAATCAAATTCTTTAGATGTAAAATAATTGTTTAAAAAATTTAAATTATAAGAATTTATAGTATCCATAAAAATCTCCTTTTCTCAATTTAATACAGTATAACACAAAATAAAACAAAAAACCATTACAAAAAAATTACAAATGTAACAATAATATGACAAAATGTAACAAAAATGACAAATAAATGAAATATAAATTTGGAAAATATATGGTAAAATTACATTAAGAATAAATTAGGAGGGTGAAAAAATGAAAAAACAAAAAAAGAATTATGTTGCAATTGCTTTAGTTGTTTTACTACTTGCACTAGCAGTAGGATATGCAGCATTTAGCTCAACATTAACAATCAATGGTACTGCAACAGGTACAGGAAAATGGGATGTACACTTTAAGACTGTTAGATTAGTAGATTCTACAGGAAGTGTAGATACAAAACATGGAACAGTTGAAGAACTTACAGGAAACAAAGATACAGCTACTGCAAAAATAACATTAGCTTATCCTGGAGATGGAGTAATCCTAGAAGCTGTTGTAGAAAACACAGGAACTGTTGATGCAAAATTAACAAATTTCACAGTTACTGGAGCTGATGATGCTGACATTGAAATAACAGCAGCAGGTCCAACTGCAGATGAAGTTTTAACTGCAAATGGTGGAACATGTACAGCTCAATTTGCAATTAAATGGAAAACTGATTCAACAAAAACAGACCTTGGTGAAAAAACATTTACAGTAACATACAATTATGAACAAAATACAACAGAAGTAAATTTAGCACCAGAACACAAATAATTAATATAAACCTATAAGGCATTGTGCCTTATAGGTAAATCATTTATCTTAATTTATTAATAAAACATAATGGGGAAAACACATGCAAAAATCAAAAAAAGTAACGATTTTTATAATATTCTTAATACTTTTATATGG
>CAKPLV010000095.1 GCA_934167735.1 uncultured Clostridia bacterium
CAGAACAAGAAGAACCACAATCAATGGAAGAAGTTGTTGCAGCTGAAGAAGAAAAAATAGAAGAATAATAAAAAGAGTAGGGCTTACTGCTCTACTCTTTTTAAATAAAAGGTAAAAGGAGGAAATATAATGGTTACAGCAGCATTAGTAAAAGAATTAAGAGAAAAAACAGGTGCAGGAATGATGGACTGCAAAAAAGTATTAACAGAAACAGATGGAGATTTAGAAAAAGCAACAGAATTATTAAGAGAAAGAGGAATTGCAAAAGCAGCTAAAAAATCAGGAAGAGTTGCTGCAGAAGGAATAGTTGAAGCATATATTTCAGAAGATGGAAAAGTAGGAGCAATAGTTGAAGTTAACTCAGAAACAGATTTTGTTGCTAAAAACGAAGAATTCAAAACATTTGTAATGGATATTGCAAAACAAGTTGTTAAAAACAATCCAAAATCAGTAGAAGATTTATTAGAAGAAGAATCAATAATCGAAGCTGGTAAAAAAGTAAAAGATATATTAGTAGAAAAAATAGCTACAATTGGAGAAAACTTAACAATAAGAAGATTTGAAAGATTTGAATCAAATGGATTATTAGAAAAATATATTCATGGAGATGGAAAAATAGCTGTTTTAGTAAACATGGAAAATGGAAACAAAGAATTAGCAAAAGACATATGTATGCAAATAGCTGCAGCTAGACCAGAATATATTACAAGAGAGCAAGTTCCAGCAGAAAGATTAGAAAAAGAAAAAGAAATATTAAAACAACAAACAATAAATGAAGGAAAACCAGAAGCAATAGCTGAAAAAGTTGTTATGGGAAGAATAAACAAATTCTATGAAGAAATATGTTTAGTAGATCAAGAATTTGTTAAAGATTCAAGTATGAAAGTATCACAAGTATTAAAAGATGCAAAAGTAGTTGAATTTGCAAGATTTGAAAAAGGTGAAGGAATCGAGAAAAAAGAAGAAAACTTTGCTGAAGAAGTAATGAAACAATTACAATAAAATTACAAAGGGGAATTAGTAAAACTAATTCTCTTTTTTATTTTATATTGCTAAATAAAGAGATCTATGTTAATATATACATTGTTAAAGGAGAAAAGAAATGAAATTAATATCATGGAATGTCAATGGAATTAGGGCATGTTTAAATAAAGGATTTTCGGAATTTTTCAATAATATAGATGCAGATGCATTTTGCATTCAAGAAACAAAATGCCAACCAGATCAAATTCAACTAGAATTTGATGGGTATAAATCATATTGGAATAGTGCTGAAAAAAAAGGATATTCAGGAACGGCGATATTTGTTAAAAAAGAGCCAATAAGCGTAAGATATGGAATAGGACAAGAAGAACATGATAAAGAAGGAAGAGTAATAACATTAGAATACGAAAAATATTTCCTTGTTACAATATATACACCTAATTCAAAAAGAGAGTTAGAAAGACTTGAATATAGAATGGAATGGGAAGATGAAATAAGAAAATATTTGATAAGCCTTGATAAAATAAAACCTGTAATAATGTGTGGGGATTTAAATGTAGCACATAATGAAATAGATTTAAAAAATCCAAAAACCAATAGAAGAAATGCAGGATTTACAGATGAAGAAAGAGGCAAAATGACAGAATTGTTGAATGATGGATTTACAGATAGCTTTAGATATTTATATCCTGAAAAAGAAGAAATGTATAGTTGGTGGTCTTATATGGGACATGCCAGAGAGAAAAATGTAGGATGGAGAATTGATTATTTTATAATATCAAAAAGCATTGAAAAGAACATTGAACAAGCGTCAATATATTCAGATATATATGGTAGTGATCATTGTCCTGTAGGATTGGAAATTAATTTATAATGGAGGAAAATATGAACGAAATAAAAAGAAATTTTTCAAAATGGCTATATTGGTTTATGCTAGGAGTTGCTATAATATTTGTTTATAAAGTATTAGATAATTTCACAGCAATAGGAAATTCAATAAGTAACTTTTTTAATACAATAACACCATTTTTAGTAGGAACATTATTTGCATATTTATTATATATACCTGCTTCAAGAATAGAAAAAGGTATATTAAAGTCAAAAAATAAATTTATAAAAAAACATGCAAGAGGAACAAGTGTATTTATAACAGTAATTATAACATTATTATTAATAATTATATCGATTAATGTAATATTACCTGTAATAATTGATAGTGTTGTTGAATTAGTTAATAATTTTCAAGGCTATTGGAATACAACAGTAGAAAACTATAACAACTTGCCAGAAGACAGTATATTCAAAACTGAACAAATTACAGAAATACTAAAGAGTTTTGGAGATAATATTCAAAATATCAATTTAAAACAATATATAAATCCAGAAAGAATTACTGAATATGTAAAAAGCGTGTTAGGTGTTGCTAGTGGCATATTTGATGTATTTGTTACAATAATTGTATCAATATATATATTATTGGAAAGAAGTCAAATTGTTAAATTTTTTCAAAGAGTTGGTGAAGCAATATTTAGTGAAAAAATATGTAAAAAGATTGGAGAATATTTTTCAAGTACAAATAAAATTTTCTTTAAATTTATTAGTAGCCAATTAATTGATGCATGTGTTGTTGGAGTTTTAGTAACAATAGCTATGTCATTAATGAAAGTTAAATATGCAGTATTACTAGGATTCTTAATAGGTTTATTTAATATAATACCTTACTTTGGAGCAATAATTGCTGTTGCTATAAGTATATTAATAACATTAATAACTGGTGGATTATCACAAGCAATTGGAATGGCAATAGTTGTTATTATATTACAACAAATAGATGCAAATATCATAAATCCAAGAATAACAGGAAGTTCACTTGAAATTAGTCCACTATTAGTAATATTTGCAGTAACAATAGGTGGAGCTTATTTTGGAGTAGTTGGAATGTTTTTAGCTGTTCCAGTCATAGCTGTTATAAAAATTATTGTAAATGATTTTATTGATTATAAAATGAGTGAAAAAAGAAAAAATGCTATTTAGTAGCATTTTTCTTTTTGTTTATAAAAATAGATATTCCAACAGCTATCAAAATTATGGCTATAACTACAATAACACCAGCCCAACCAAGAGTTGATACTATTTTACTACCTAGAGACATTATAATTCCTGCTAAGATTACACCAAGAGCAACTGCTGAAATACTTGTTTTAAAATCAATATTTAAAAAGCTTGCAGCTAAAGTTCCAGTCCATGCACCTGTTCCTGGTAAAGGAATTCCAACAAAAATTAGTAATGCCCAGAAAATACCACTATTACCTGCTGTTTCTCTTAATTTCTTTCCACCTTTTTCACCTTTTTCTAAACACCATGTGAAAAACTTACCAATTATTTTTTTATCTTTACCCCATTCAAGTACTTTTCTTGCAAATAAATAAATGATAGGAACTGGTAACATATTTCCTATTATTGCTATTGGATAATATAAAAATATATTAAGTCCAAGGCTTTCAGCAATAGGAATAGCACCTCTTAACTCAACAATTGGAACCATTGATACAAAAAAAGTTATAAGATATTTTACTACTAATGGTAAACTGCTCATAAAATCCTCCTTAAAAAATACTCATCTTATTTTACTATAATATGAAAAAAAGTCAAGAAATATAGTAAAAATATGAAATAAAATATTGACAAGCTTTATGAAAATATGGTATCATTATATACGTATAACTTTACGGAAAAGGGCTTAATCATTAAAAAATAAAAGATAAGGTGATTAAGATAAAAGAAAAATTGAAACAAGAGAAGTAATAAAATAAAACAAGACAAGTTAGTGCAAAAAAATAAAATGTACTGACAGGTCTTTTTATTGCCGTTAAATTGTTTAAAAGATTAGTTCAAAAAATTAGTAAAATAGGAATTAAATATATGGAAGTAAGATTAAGAACTTGTAAAAGCAGACAAAGAATCTGGTTTTATGAAAATATATTTTAAGAAGGGATTTTTCTAATAAAAATTTATTTCTGCTTAAAAAAATTTAAGGAGTGATTTGTTTTGAAAATCAAAGAAGTAAAATACGAGAGAACAACTCGTAAAGACTTTTCAAAAGTTGGCGATTATATAGAAATGCCAAACTTAATCAAAGTTCAAAAGGATTCATATGACTGGTTTGTAGAAGAAGGACTTGGAGAAGTATTAAAAGATATTTCACCAATAGTAGACTACACAGGAAATTTAGTTCTAGAATTTTTCGATTATTACATGGAAGAAAAAACAAAATACACATTAGAAGAAGCAAAAGAAAGAGATGCAACATATTCAACAAGACTACACGTAAAAGTTAGATTAATAAATCGTGAATCTGGCGAAATAAAAGAGCAAGAAATTTATTTAGGTGATTTCCCACTAATGACAGATAGTGGTACATTCATAATAAATGGAGCAGAAAGAGTTGTAGTTAGCCAATTAGTACGTTCACCAGGATGTTACTATGATGAAATATTTGATACAAA
>CAKPLV010000096.1 GCA_934167735.1 uncultured Clostridia bacterium
TATTTTTTGGAGTTCCACTTGTTCTTGCAATTATACATTCTATATTTGGAATACAATTTGCAATTACTATAATGTCTGGATTGGCAAGTAAAAAAGATTTATTACCATCAGCTATTGCAACTGTTATTATCATAGGAGTTATATATGGCATGTATTTCTTAGCTACATATTTAGGATGTAAAAATATCATTAAAGAAGAATAGCAAACATATAGACAAATTAAAAATAATGTTATAAAATATTTTATAGGAAATGATTTATCATTTCCTATTTAAAAATTATAATTTGTTAGGGGAATTAAATGGAAGAAATTAATATAGATGATGCAACATTAAAACAATTAAATGATTTAGCTAAGGAATTAGCAAAAAAAGATGTTCCAAGTGAGTTTTTAGAAAAAATGATGAAAAAATGTTTAGAAATTACTAAATATCAAGATTTTTCTCCAAATGCTTCAGTAAAAACATTAAAGAAATGGGAAGTTATTTCAATAGTATTAGATTTTTATAAATCAATTGATGATGAACTATATAAAAAAGTGTTTGACGTTGTCATGAATATTGATTCTAAAAAGAAATTTAATATATATGATATTAAAACTGCTCTAGGAGAATTTTATCAAAGAGATTTTGAATATAAAAATTTTTGGAAATATGAATTAAATCCTTTTAATATAAGGCGTGAAAATAAAGATATGGTTTATATTCCATTAAAATGCAGTGCTAGCTATGAGCGGTCCGATTAAATTAGAAAAAGATACTGCAACATTAGCAGATGCATATATAATGGCACATGAATTAGCACATACATTTGATATGTATTTAGATAATATTCTAGATAGTAAAGGAAAAAAAATTAAAGATGTAGCTGAAATAAATATTTTAACAGAAAGTACTGCAATTGCATTTGAAGAACTATTTACAAAATATTTATTTCAAAAGAATATAATAAATGATTCTAAATATATAAAAAATATTATAATAAGTAGAAAGAATAATGATTGTACTCAAACTGAAAAATCATACGGAAGATTAGTAATGGTTAACAAAATAAAAAGAAATGGTGAAATTACAAAAAATGATGTATTAGAAATATTAAGTAAACTTGGCTTAACTCCTGCGCAAAAAAACAGATATATCAAATTATTAATCAAAGAAGGCCCAAGATTGTTTGAAACTTCTATAGGCTATGCAATATCAGGAATGATTTCTCCTACTATTGAAAAAAACATTGAAGATGGCAATATAGAAAATGTAAAAGAATATTTTAAATATTCTCATATAACTGATTTTGAAAAAGCTTTAAATGCTTTAGAAATATCTATGGATGAAAAAGGTTTAAACAAATTACAAAGTAATGTACAAAAAACATTAAATAAACAAGAACCAGAAGAAAAAGGTGAAAGATAAATATAAAATATAGAAAGAAATGTATAAATTAATATAGTACTAATGGAGGTTACGGTATTTTGCAAAAAATTTTAATAATAGAAGATGATGAGAAATTAAGAGATGAATTAGAAACATTTTTAAATAGAAATGGATTTTTGGCAACAAGCATAAAAAAATTTGATAATGCTGTAAATGATATATTAAAAGAGCAAGCAGACTTATTATTAATTGATATAAGTTTACCATATACAGATGGAGAATTTATTTGTAAAGAAATAAGGAAAACATCTAATGTTCCTATTATAATGGTTACAAGCAGAGATAATGAAATAGATGAATTATTATCACTAAATTATGGTGCAGATCAATATGTAACGAAACCTTATAATATTCAAATTCTTCTTGCTAAAATAGTTGGATTATTAAAAAGAAACCAAAATACCGGAAAGAATTCTGACAAAATAGATTGTGGAGATTTTACTTTAAATACTGCTGAAAGAGTTATAGAAAAAGGAGAAAAAAAGATAGAATTAACTAAAAATGAATACAAAATATTAGAATTTCTTGTATTACATAAGCAAAAAGTAGTATCAAGAGATGAAATAATGGATTATTTATGGGAAAGTGAAGAATTCGTTGATGATAATACATTAACAGTTAATATGAGCAGATTGAGAACAAAATTGGAAGCTCTAGGAATAATAGACAGAATTGAAACAAGAAGGGGACAAGGGTATTTATTAAAATGATATTTAAAGATTTTATAAAAGAAAAAATATTACTGATCTCTTTAGTATTATTTACAATAATAAGTTCAGAAATATTATTATTACCATATGCACAAATTGGCATGTTTGCAAGACTCTATATTGCAATATGTCCAATTATATGTATTTGTGCTAGTATTTCAGTAGAATACAGAAAAAAGAAGAATTTTTACGATGAATTAAAAAACAATTTAGACGAATTAGATACTAAATATTTAATATCAGAAATAATCAATACACCTGAATTTATTGAAGGAAAAATATTAAAAAACACATTACAAGAAACAGGAAAATCTATGATTGAAAATGTAAATCTATATAAAAGATCACAAGAGGATTATAAAGAATATATAGAATTGTGGATTCATGAAATAAAACTTCCTATTGCAACAAGCAAATTAATTATCGAAAATAATAAAAATGAAACAACCAGAAATATTGATGAAGAATTAGATGAAATTGAAAATTATACAGAACAAGCATTATTTTATGCAAGAAGTAATACAGCAAATAAAGATTATGTTGTTACAAGATCAAATTTACAGGATATTGTAAATGGAGCAATTCTAAAAAACAAAAGATCATTAATTTCAAATAAAATAAGTATAGAATCACATGATCTGAATGAAACAGTATTTACAGATAGTAAATGGGCAATATTCATCATAAATCAAATAATTCAAAATTCAATTAAATATTCTAAAACAGAAAATAAAAAAATAGAAATATATTCAAAGACAAATACCGAAAACATTATTTTATATATAAAAGATAATGGAATTGGAATTAAAAAAGGTGAAATTACAAGAGTTTTTGAAAAAGGATTTACAGGCGAAAATGGAAGAATTATAAATAAGAAATCAACTGGAATTGGCTTGTATTTATGTAAGAAATTGTGTGATAAATTGGGCCTTGGTCTTGAATTGAGTTCAGAAAAAAATATTGGTACAGAAGTAAGAGTTGTATTTCCTAAAAGTAGCTTTGTTAATTTTTAGAGAGCCTTTAATAATAACCCTTTACTTTTACCTTGACTACTTAATATAAGGAGAATTAATTATGCAAATAGAAGCAGGATATAATATTGAGAAAATCAAAAATTTTTCAAATGAAGAAAAAAGAAATCTTAATTATGAAACCCTAAAAGAAATGATGTTAAAAATGAATTCAGATGAAATAATTGAATTAAGTAACACAATTGGATATCCTGTATTTACAAGATTATGTATGGGGGAATTACAACATAAATTTGTATTATTACAAGATGGTGCAGCAGCAATAATAACTAATAAAGAAGGAAAAATATTGCTTCAAAATAGAACTGATAAAGATCTTTGGGGATTACCTGGTGGATGTCAAGAACTAGGAGAAAGTTTTAAAGACACAATAATAAGAGAAATAAAAGAAGAAACAAATTTAGATATAGAAGAACAGGATTTAGAATTAATAGATATAGTATCTGGAAAAAGCCGAAAAAATAGTTATTCAAATGGAGATGTTGTAATAAATAACACTGTTTTATACTATGTAAAACAGTATACTGGAAATCTAAAATGGGATGAAGAATCAAAAGAAATGAAGTTCTTTGATTTAAACAACTTACCTCAAAATCAGAATGATCCAGATTTAATAGAAATTTATAAAAAATATATAAATTCAAACTAGCTTGTGAATATGATATAGGACTCAAATTATTTTTATAAAAAATAATTTATTTTGTAAAAAAGTATAGACAAATATTTGTTTGTATTATAAAATATGTACAATAGTTCGAAAATATAAAAATTCCAAATCTATACGTACTAATAAATGCACTAAGAACTAAATTTTTTATAAAGGATGTGTTCTTATGAACGAAAAAAGAAATGAAATTATTTTATTTGAAAACCAAGGAGTAAAGTTAGAAGTAAACTTATACTCGTCATATTCAAAATATTTATAAAGATGAAGAATTAGTTGAAAATTCAGTGTGCTCATTTTTTGAGCATACTGCTGAAGATGGCAAAAAATATAATGTACAATATTACAACTTAGATATGATTATTTCTGTTGGATATAGAGTAAATAGCAAACAAGGTATTTTGTTCAGAAAATGGGCTACAAACATACTAAAAGAACTATTCAAGCTACAATAAAAGCTACAAAAATTACAATACAAACTACTATAAAAACATTAAAAGCAATAATTACTACTGCAAAAGCTATTATATCAGCAATTATTGCCGGAGGCTGGGTAGCAGTTGTAATTATTCTTGTTATAGCTTTAATTGGAGGATTTATAGCTGCAATTTTTAACAGCAATGG
>CAKPLV010000097.1 GCA_934167735.1 uncultured Clostridia bacterium
AGGTAGCCTTACTAGTCCTAAAAATATACAATTCCAAAATACTAGTCCTACTAGTCCACCTTAGACAGGTAAAAAAATCTTACTACTTAAATGCCTTTTGGGTACAGGTTGCCTAACTAGTACGCCAAAAGGCATTTACTCCGTAATCTTTTTTTACTAGCCTAAGGAGGGGCTTTTACTTTTCTTTAGCAGTCCACTTACCGCTACGCTCACATGGACAGAGTGGAAATAATTTTTACAAAATTATAAATTTAATTTTACATATGTAAAACTTAAATATTAGTCTTTTTTTAGTGTGGAAATATGAGTAACCACTGAAAAACATAGAGTTTTAAAAGAAGAAGCATAAATTATTAATAATCGGTAAAATTGTTTGAATATTAGTTATATATTGGGAATTCTAAAGTAGAAAAAATATTATCTTTTATATCATTTCATATTTAATATACTGTGTAACTCTTCTGGTGTTTCAATCATACCTCTTCGCATCCATTCATCAGCCACTCCAAATAAAATACCTGCAAAAGTGGCAACTCTATAAGTTGAAATATTGTCTGGGGGTGAGTTTATTCCACTAGCAATACGTATGCCTTCATAAAGTAAATTAGAAAGATTAGCTTTATATAATAGTAGATAGAGTTCTTTGTTTTCATAAAAATAATTGAAGAGACTTACAACAAAATCACCTGATGGGTTAGCGTCAAAATCTTTTTTCCATTGTTCAAGTTTTTCAATAATATATTGACTTAACACATCTTCTTTACAAGTATATTTTCTATAAAAAGAAGCACGTCCAACTCCTGCTTTATTAACTAATTCAGATATGGATATATCAGAAAATTCCCTGGTTTTAATCAAATCAAAAAGTGTAAGTGCTAATTGTTCTTTTATATAATTCATTTACATATTTCCTTTCTGAGACATAATTCGCCTATTTGTCTCAATTGTATTTGTTATATTGAAAAAAATATATTACAATGATACAATTGTCTCACAATTTCTTATAAATTATACCAACAAAGTAGTTAGTTTATAAGAATAAATATTGGTAAATATCGGGGAAAATTATATGAATAAGAGAGATATTGTAATACTTTTAATTATTATTGTACTTGCCATAGTATTAGGAGCAATATGTGGCAAAGCAATACTGGATAGGATTATATGAAAAAATCAGTAAAATATCTTATATTTACTCTTACATTTTTTGTTGTTTTTTGCCTTAGTGCAATCTTAAGAATTCACTTATTAGGTAGTGCTCCTATGAAACTAATAAAAGTGGATTGGAACGAAAATGTGGGAACAAAATATACAGACTTAGACTACAAAAATGAAAATGGAAATAAATATGATTTATACATTCCAAAAAACTTAGATAAAGAAAAAAAACAATATTTGATTCTATTTATTCATGGAGGTAGTTTTAATTCTGGCTCAAAAGAAGATGGTGATATATGGTGTAAGTACTATGCGTCAAAAGGGTACATTACTGCAACCGTTGATTATACTTTACAAAATCAAGGCAAGGAAGCTTCAATTTTTTTAATGAATAAAGAAATTGAAAATGCGGTAGAAGCTATCAAAGTAAAGACAAGTGAACTGGGGTATAATGTAGTTTCAATGGCTTCAAGTGGAGTTTCTGCTGGTGGAACATTAGCAATGAACCTAGCTTATAATTCTAACTCTGTAATACCTGTCAAATTTGTTTTTCAACTATCAGCTCCAACGTATTTTGAACCAAATGATTGGTCATTGTTGATGAAAGTTAATCGTTGGACCTCAAATGAAGAATTTTTAAAAATTATGACAGGTTTTGATTTGAATGAGAAAAATTATATGGAACAAGTCAAAAAAATATCTCCGTCAGATCTTATTAATGAAAATACTGTTCCCACATTACTTGGGTATGGATTACGTGACCATTGCGTTCCATTAAATCAAAAAAACTATCTTATAGATTCTTTAGATAAATATGAAATTTCATACGATTATATTGAATTTCCTAAATCTAACCACGGAATGTACAATGACTTAGATAAAATGCAAGAATTTATCGATATGTCTTTAGAATACTGTAAAAGATATTTTAACTAAAACCACGAAATTCTTATAATAATGGTATGAAGTAGACACAAAACAGGATAGATTTTTTTAATTGCTCCACAAATCATTTCAGGATAAAAATCATCTAGTTACGAATTACTTTATAAAAAATAGCTAGGCAATGGAAATTCTAATATGCCTAGCTATTTTTTTATAGTTTCCTACTTTTCAGTAATCTTGTCATTTCTTCCCCTGATTCCTGCATTCCTCTTAAAAACCATTCTTCAATCCATCCATAAATGCCATTAGCAATAAAAGCTGCTGTATACGCATTAAAATTTGGATATTCAGCCTTAGGTCCTAAAGAATCCATAATAATATCCTTAAGAAAATAAAAAATACCTCTATCCCTTAACAACAAATAAAAGTCTTTATATTCTGTGATATAAGCAAATATATCACCAAGAATATCATCCTCCGTATGTTGGCTAGTTTTGGGGTGATTTTTATTCCATTCATTTAATGTTAAATGTATATATTCTTTGATGATAGTATCTTTATCATTATAGTTTCGATAAAAAGAAATTCGACTAACCTGAGCAGTTGTAGTAATTTCACTTATAGAAATATCTTTCAATTCTTTTTCTTTCAATAATCTAAGCAAAGCATTAGTAATTTGTTTTTTTACATAGCTATTTTTTTCACTATTATGCAAGATGTTACATTACTCCTTATTTTGTATCATTTTTTTAAGTTTATTGACTAAGCAAAATCAAGATGTTACACTTGTTTCACATTGATGTTACACTTGTTACATCGATATGTCAAATAAATTTTGGAGGTAAGAGTTATGGAGATTACAAGAAAACGAGTTACTATTCTTCTTATCGTTATTATTGTCGCTTTTATATTGGGTAGATTAGCTGTGAGAGCTATTATGAATCTCTTATTAGGTGGCACAATGTTTGGAGGAAATTTACTATGAAAAAAGAAAGGAAAAATGAAAAAACAATGTTTATCTTTGTATGTATATTAGCGTTTATCATTTCATTTTTTGGCTCAGCAATATTTAAAATGACATATAAACCTAAATGGGCGAAAAAATACTCTGTAGATTGGAATGACTCTATAGGAACAATTCATAAAGATCTTTCTTATGGTGATAAAGAATCTAATAAATTTGATTTATATGTTCCAAAGGATAATTCTAAAGAAAATTACGGGTTAATTGTTTACCTTCATGCAGGAGGTTTTACAAGTGGAGATAAAAGTGGTGATGCCGAAATGTTAAAATGGTTATGTTCTAAGGGATATGTAACGGCAGGTATAAATTATACACTTCGTACTGATGAAAATAATGCTAGTGTTTATTCTCAATCAATAGAAATAAAAGAAGCTATGCCAATTGTTGTAGAAGAAGCCAAAAAACTCGGATACAATTTAAATGAAATGGTTATAAGTGGTGGCTCAGCAGGTGGAACACTTGCTATGTTATATGCTTATAGGGATGCTGAGGAATCTCCTATACCAGTTAAAATGATGTTCGAAATGGTTGGTCCATCTAGTTTATTTGCAGAAGATTGGGATTCTTATGGCCTACATACAAATAAAGAGGCTGCTGCAGGATTATTTGGAGTAATGCTAGGTAACGAAATAGATAAAGATAAAATAGGAACATATGAGCTTCAAGAAATAATGAAACCTATATCAGCTTATGCATGGGTTAATGAAAATTCAGTTCCATCTGTAATTACTTATGGAAAATACGATAAAATATGTCCATTTAAAACTGCAAGACATTTAGTAAATGCATTAGAAGAGAACAATGTTGATTATAAGTATTTTGAGGCACCACATTCAGGACATGGACTTCAAAATGATGATAAAATATATCAAGAATGTATGGATACTGTCGTTGAGTATTTAGATAAATATATGCCAGTAGAAAAATAATTTAAGTAAAAGAAAGTTAGGTTAATATATTACGAACAATTTTTATAAAAAATTAATAATAGAAACATTAAAAAATAGTCTGAGGTTAACTCCTTAGACTATTTTTAATATTTGGGTATGTTTTAATACAATGTTGAAGTTAGATAGATTTTTAATAATAAAAAATCAAGAGTTATATGAATGAGCAAATATAACTCTTGATTTTAGTTCACATTATATTAAAATTACGAATTAAGTAAAGAATTTAATATAAATATATTTACTCTTACTTATTTTTTCTATCCTCTGCTTCTTTTTTATTAATATGTAATAGTATAAAAATAGATACCAGTATTCCAACACTTGCTATTAACATAAGTTTGAAATTATTTATTGATAAAAATATATCCACTAATAGCATAAAAA
>CAKPLV010000098.1 GCA_934167735.1 uncultured Clostridia bacterium
CATATGCAGTACCATACATATTAGGAGAAATAAAAAGATTTATAAGAGATGATGGACCAATAAAAATAAGTAGAAGCATAAAAGAAACAAATGTAAAAATTATAGAATTGCAAAAAGAATATTATAATAAATATGGAAAAGAAATCAGTTTAGAAGAAATATCAAAAGAACTAAGGATTTCAAAAGAAGAAATAACAATGGCATTAGATTCAGCAAGACCTGTTGATTCAATTGAAAATGCTCAATATAGAGATAATAAAACAGATAAAACAATAAGTATATTAGAACAAATTTCAACAGGAAAAGATGAGCAAACAGAAATAGTAAATAAAATAGCAGTAAAAAACTTAATAAATGATTTAAATGACAAAGAAAAAGAAATTATAATGTTAAGATATTATAAACAAAAAACTCAAATGCAAGTATCAAAAATATTAGGAATAACACAAGTTCAGGTTTCAAGAATAGAAAGAAAGGTTTTAGACAATATGAAAAGAAAATTAACAATATAATAAAGGGGAACTGCTATGAAAAAAATATTAATGTATTTTGGGTGTTTTATATTATTATTCTTCATATTTCCAGCAATTTGTACAGTTTCTTCATCTAAAGAAACAGAAACATTTAGTGAAATAGAAAATAATACAGAAAATCAAGTTGAAAATAATGTTGTGGAAACACCACAAGATACAAAATATGCAACAGTAAAGTTACTTCATACAAATACAGGAGATGTAGAAGAATTATCTATTGATGAATATTTATATGGAGTTGTATCAAGTGAAATGCCAGCAAGCTATGAAATAGAGGCACTAAAAGCACAGGCAATAGTTGCAAGAACATATACAATATATCAAATAATAAATAATAATTCAAAACATGAAAATGCAGATATATGTGACAATTATGCTTGTTGCCAAGCATGGATATCAAAAGAAGAAAGAATGGAAAAATGGGAAAGTGAAGTTGCAGAAGAAAATTGGAATAAGATACAAGAAGCAGTAAATTTAACAAGTGGAAAAATTATTATATATAATGGTGAACCAATAAATGCTTTTTTCCATTCTAATAGTGGAGGAATAACAGAAAGTTCTTTAAATATATGGGGTGGAATAGATTATCCATATTTGAAATCTGTTGAAACATCTGGAGAAAATGAATATTCACAATATAGTTCAGAAGTTAGTTTAACAAAAGAAGAATTATTAAATAAAGTAAAAACAAAATATCCAGATTGTGAGATAGATTATACAAAAGAAGATTGTATAAAAATTGAGGAATTAACAACAAGTGGAAGAGTTAAAAACATAAAAATAGGAAATAAAAGCATTGCAGGAACAGAAATTAGAACAATTTTAGGCTTAAAATCAACCAATTTTACAGTTACAATTAATGAAAATAATGTTGTGTTTAATGTAATAGGATATGGACACGGAGTTGGTATGAGTCAAACAGGTGCAGATGCATTAGCAAAAACAGGTGCGAATTATGAAATGATTATAAAACATTTCTACACAGATGTTGAAATAGTTGATATAAATTCTCTTTAAATGAATAATCTTTGAAAAAAAGTAAATACTTGTAATAAATAACAAATCAAGGAGGAAAGTATGAAAAGAGGAAAAAGATTTTTAGAAAAAGATAGCTTTATAATATATGGAGGAGTGGCTATTTTTTCCATATTAGCTATTTCTATAGGAATTATTTTATATATGACTTCTCATAATACTAAAAAAGAAAAAGTTGGAATTGTAACAGATGAACCAAAAATTGAAGAAAATATAGAAAGTGCAAGTAGTAATGTTGGAAAAAATGTTACAGATCAAGAAAAAAGTTTGATTAAAGAAAATACAGAAGTTCAAAATACAACAGCAGAACCTAAGACAGAAACTAAAAAAGAAACCAAAACAAATACAAATATTAATACTAACACTGAAAAGAAAAACGAACCTGCAAAAGTTATAGAAACAAAAAAAGAAGTAAATTTTATTAAGCCTGTAGAAGGAGAAATAATTGGAGAATATGCAAAAGATAATCTTATATTTTCTGAAACATTAAAAGAATGGATAACACATACTGCAATTGATATAAAAGCAGATAAGACTAGCATTGTAAAATCATCTGCAGATGGAATTGTAAAATCAATTGTAAATGATCCAAGATATGGATTAACAGTTGTTGTTGAACATGATGATGGATATCAAACAGTATATTCAAACTTACTTACAGCTGAATTTGTAGTTGAAGGTGAAGAAATCACACAAGGGCAATCAATAGGAACAATAGGAAGTACTGCTGCATTTGAAATTGGAATGGAAAGTCACTTACATTTTGAAATATTAAAAAATGGAGAATATGTAGATCCAAATATATATATCGGATAAGTAAAAAGTTCATTTTACACTAGTGAAATGAACTTTTTCTTTTTTGGCAATATCCTTGAAAAAAGGCAGGATAATTGTTATAATTTAAGATGTAAAAAGTTAGAAAGGATGTACAAATGGAAGAAAATCTTATAATTAGACCAGAAATAGAAAATGGACAAGAAGAAAGATTGGAAAATACATTAAGACCACAATCATTTGATGAATATATTGGACAATCTAAAGTTAAAGAAAACATGGAAATATATATAGAAGCGGCAAAAAAAAGAGGAGAACCACTAGATCATTGCTTGTTTTATGGTCCACCAGGTTTAGGAAAAACAACAATTGCAAATATAATTGCAAATGAAATGCATTCAAACATAAAAATAACATCAGGACCTGCAATAGAAAAAGCAGGAGATTTAGCTGCAATATTAACAAACTTATCAGAAAATGATGTATTATTTATTGATGAAATTCACAGATTAAGCAAAAATGTGGAAGAAATATTATATCCTGCTTTAGAAGATTATACTTTAGACATTGTAATAGGAAAAGGTCCAAGTGCAAAATCAATAAGAATAGATTTACCAAAATTCACATTAATTGGTGCAACTACAAAAGCTGGATCATTAACAACACCATTAAGAGATCGTTTTGGTATAGTACATAGATTAGAATTATATACACCAGAAGAATTAAGTATTATAGTACAAAGATCTGCAAAAATTTTAGGAGTAGATATTGATGAAAATGCTGCAAATGAAATTGCAAGAAGATCTAGAGGAACTCCAAGAATTGCAAATAGATTACTAAAAAGAGTAAGAGACTATGCTGTTGTTTTAGGAGATGGAGAAATCACACTTAAAATTGCAAAATTAGCATTAAATAAACTTGAAATTGACGAATTAGGACTTGATGAAACAGATAGAAAAATGTTAGACATAATGATAAATCAATATCAAGGTAGAGCCGTTGGAATAGAAACAATTGCCACAACTTTAGGAGAAGAAATAGATACAATTGAAGATGTTTATGAACCATATCTTATTCAAATAGGATTTTTATCAAGAACTCCAAGAGGAAGAGTTGTTATGCCAGCAGCATATGAACATATGGGTTACCCATATTTGGGATAGGAAGGAATAGAAAAATGAAATTATTATTACATACATGTTGTGCACCTTGTAGTGTTTACTGTATAAAAAGTCTTAGAAGTGAAAATATAGAACCAACAGTATATTGGTATAATCCGAATATACATCCATATATGGAATATAAAGCAAGAAGAGATACATTAAAAGAATACACAAAAAGCATAGGTGTAAATGCTATATTTGATGAAGATTACGGCTTAAGAGAATTCTGCAAAAATGTAGTAGACGATTTAGAAAATAGATGTGTAAAATATTGTTATAGAGTTAGACTTGAACAAACAGCAAAACATGCAAAAGAAAATGGATATGATTCATTTTCTACAACATTACTTATAAGCCCATATCAAAATCATGAAGCTTTGAAAAAAATCGGCGAAGAAATGGCAGAAAAGTATGGATTAACTTTTGTGTATAGAGATTTTAGACCTGGTTTCAAAGAAGGCCAACAAGAAGCAAGAGAACTAGGCTTATATATGCAAAAATATTGTGGCTGTGTGTTTTCAGAAGAAGATAGATATAGTAAACAAATTATGAGGGATAAGGAAAACATATTAGAAAAATGTCTGCCAGGATATTTAGAAAGAGATTTAGTTAATTTAAAAGAAGGTATAAAAAATAGAGTAAGCTATTTAGATTGTCTTGTAAATGAATTGCAAGGGTCTGTAAATAGTGCATTTACAGATGGAGATATCTCAGAAGAACAATGTGATTACTTGTATAAAAAATATATAAGAATGGAGATTAAATAGATGATTGATTTTACAAATTGCGAAATTAATAATTTTAAATATTATGGTGGAAAAAATGGTGGAAAAATTTGTGTTAAATATAACAATGAAGATTATAT
>CAKPLV010000099.1 GCA_934167735.1 uncultured Clostridia bacterium
AAGAACTTTTCATTGACACATTTCGACATTTTTTTCAATTATATTCTTTTGTCTAGTTGCACTTTGTAAAATTTAATGTTATTATCTACTACAGAAGGAGATTATTATGAGTTTAAAAAATGAAACATTCAATTTTTATGATCAAACATATCTAAAATCTTACAATTTAGATAAATCTATACAATACCAGCTGAATTTACTTGATTCTTTAGATGTTTATACAAGAGAACATTCTGAAAATGTGGCTACAGTCACATGTAACCTATGTAAAGAATTACATTGCTCTAAAGGATTTACAGAATATTGTGTTACATGTGCTTTTTTACATGATATCGGAAAAATGTTTGTACCAGCTGAAATATTGCAAAAGCCTACAAAGCTTACAAAAGAAGAATTTGAAATTATGAAAAAACATACAACTTTAGGTTATAAATTATGCCTTAAAGATGCAAAATTAAGACCATATTTTGCAGGACCTTATTATCATCATGAATCACTTGATGGTACAGGTTATCCTCAAGGTCTTTTAAAACCTGATATTCCTTATGAAGCACAAATTATTAGAGTTGCAGATGAATATGATGCTTTAGTTCATAAAAGGCAATACAAGAGTCACATTGGTATTTCAGATGCTTTACAAATTATTATTGATAATACAAAGCCTTCACCTGATGCAAGACCTAATACTGGATATACTCATGCTGGAAAAACAAACAGACTTATCGTAAAAAAATTAATTAAAGTTGTTATTAAAGACATTGAATATGAAATTTCTTCAACTTTAAATTATGTTTCATATCTTGCACAAGAAATTGATAGATATAAAAAAATTCAAAAATATCTAGATAAAATGAATTCTGCCAAAAAACATAATGATGTTGTTTTTTATCAACAATATATTGATATGTATTTACGTAAAGATGAAACTGTAGAGAATTTTCATATTTTATATGATGAATTCCTGACAGCATATAATACACGTCAAGAAATGCTTAAAAATTTATATAAAGAAATTAAAATAGTAAAAAAGCTTAAAGTATAATCTTTAAGCTTTTATCTGTTTATTATAAATTCTACTATTTTTTCTAATATATTTGTTTGGTCTGGTTTTATATACTCACTCTTTGTTTCAACATTATCTGTTTTTTCAAGATTTATTGGTATTCCAGTTTTCGCTTCCATTCCAAGTTGTTCCATAGCTCTTTGTTTTATTGTGTTCCAGTCCAAAGTACTTTCAACCTCTTTGATACTTTTTTCTACTTGTCCATTTTCTTTTTCTATAAGAGCTAATTCACTTTCTAATTCTTTCTTTTGATTAAACATTTCCATTATTGAAATTTCTCTATAAATTACTGTAAGTAACATGGCAAATATAGCAACAACAGCAATTACTTGCTTTGTTTTCTTCATTTTCTCTTCAGCTTTTTTAGCTTTAACTTTTTCAAGTTTTCTTTTTTCAATTTCTTTTTTAGAAACTTTTTGGGCCGTTGTTTTACTTTCTGTTTTTCTTGTTGTTCTTTTTCTTGGGGTATAATCTGGCTCATATTTTCTTGGGCTTGTCTCATATTGATATGAAGCTCTTGGCATGTTACTCACCTCCTTTATCTTTTTTCAAAAATTCTTAGTTTAGCACTTTTGGATCTTGTATTTTCTTTTTGTTCTTCTTCAGTAGCTATAATTGGTTTTTTTGTTATTATTTTTCCTAATGATTTTGCACCACATACACAATATGGCAAATCTTTAGGACATGTGCATTTTCCTTCTGCTTCTACAAATGCTTTTTTTACAGCTCTATCTTCTAATGAATGAAATGTTATTATACAAAGTCGACCATTATCTTTTAATAAATCTATACATTTTAAAACTGTATTATATAATGGTTTTATTTCATCATTTACTTCTATTCTGATAGCCTGAAATGTTCTTTTTGCTGGATGTCCATCTTTTTTTGCAAATGCAGGCATTGATTTTTCTATTATTTCAACTAATTCTTTAGTTGATGTTATTTCTTTTTCATTTCTGTATTTACATATATTTCTGGCAATTTGCTTTGAAAATCTTTCTTCACCATATTCATATATTAAATCAGCTAAGCTTCCTTCACTATATGTATTTATAACTTCTTTTGCTGTTAGAGTTTGAGATTTATCCATTCTCATATCAAGTTCAGCATTTCCTAAATAACTAAATCCTCTATTTCTTTCGTCTAATTGATATGAAGAAACTCCTAAATCTAATAGTATTCCATCAACTTTGTCTATTTCTAAATTTTTTAATATATTTTCTATATCATCATGATTTCCATGAACATATTCTACATTTTGAAATTCTTTTAAATTTTCTTTTGCTGCTTTTAATGCTTCTTCATCTCTGTCTATTCCTATTAATTTTCCATTAGCTGATAGTTGTTTTAAAATTTGCTTGCTATGTCCTGCTCCTCCTAATGTTCCATCAACATATATTCCATCTGGTTTAATATTTAGTCCTGTTATTGTTTCATTTAATAATACTGGTTTATGTAAAAACTCCAATTTTGCACCTCTTTTAAGATATTTAACTAATTACAGCTGGAAATAAATTTTATGTCCAGCTGATCCTCTTTTGTATAAATATCTTATGTTCCTTTTATTTCTTTTGTTTATGTTTTTGGAATTTATCTTTTGTATTTTTGTCTTTTGTAATTTTTTCTTTAGTTTGATTTCTTTTGTACTTTCATCTTTAGTATCTTTATATAAACTTTTGCAAGTTATATACCTAACATTGTCATGTTTTCTGCAATTTCATCTGCTGATATATTTTCATCACATTTATTCCATGTGTCTTTATCCCATATTTCAAGTCTTGTTCCTACTCCAATTATCATTGCATCTTTTTTTAGATTTGCTGCATTTCTTAAATTACTTGGTATTAAGAATCTTCCTTGTTTGTCCATCTCACATTCTGTTGCTCCTGATAGAAAAAATCTAACAAAGTTTCTTGCATTTTTATCTGAAAGTGGTAATGCTTTTAGTTTACTTTCAAAGTTTAACCATTCATTTTGTGAAAAAACAAATAAACAACCGTCTAATCCTTTTGTGATTATAAATGTTTCTCCTATGTCTTGTCTTAATTTTGAAGGCATTATTAATCTGCCCTTAACATCTAGAGAATGCTCATATTCACCTATTAACAATTGTTTTTCACCTCTTCCATTTTCAAACCACTTTGTGGCACTTCTCTCCACTTCAACTAAATAATAATACATTTTGTTTTTTTTTGCAAGTACTTTTAGTAATTTTCTTGAAAAAGTTTTTTTATTATGTTATTATGTTTTTATAATTTAATACGGAGGAAAAAATTATGACTAAAAAGAAAAATGTTAATTTAAAAATCAATTATAAAAAATTAGGAATTACAATTGCAGTAATTATTTTACTAATTATATTAATTACAGTAATAGTTAATATAAGAAAAAATTCATCATTAAAATTAAAACCTTTTGAAAAAGCAGCTGTTTATGGTTATATTGAAGATTCTATATTAGATGTTTCAACTATTTATAACTATTCAGGAAATACACTTTATAATGATACACAAATTTTTCAAGCTAATTTAAAACAAGCTTTAGATGACTATTTCTCATCACATCCAAATGCAAAAGAAATTTCTACTTCAGAAGCTTTATCTTTGGTAAATTCAAGTTATATGCCTTCTTCTTTAGATTTTCATGGAATAGTTGTATCAGACTATACATATAATCCTGATAAAGAAACATTGACAAGAACACCTGGAACAAACCCTGGTTTATCTGGAATAGAAGCAAGTGCAATGGGTACAGATTATTCAAGTAAAAAAGCTGTTGTTACAGATTTAAAGAAAACTTCAAAAGATACATATCAAGTTACATTTAATATTGTTGAAGCAAATTCTGAAAATGCAACTCCTGAAGATAGTGGTTCTGCAATTATTTCTTTTAAAGATGGTATTATAAAACTTGATTCATGTGAACTTAATAAATAATATAGAAAATAGTTTTGATATAATTTCAAAACTATTCTTTTTTTATATTAAATTTTTTAAACACTTAACAACATAATCAATTTCATCAAATGTGTTATTGTCACTAAATGTTGTTCTTATAGCACATTGAATATATTCATTTGGAACATTTATAGCTGTTAATACATGTGAAGGCTCACTATTTCCAGAAGAACATGCAGAACCACTTGATACACATATATTTTTTTCATCTAACCCAAATATTATTTTTGAAGCTTCAACACCTTTTAATGAAATATTTGCATTTCCCGGCAATCTGTATTCCATTGATCCATTTATTATATATTTATTTGGAATTTCCGCTTCTAATTTTCTTAAATAGTAATC
>CAKPLV010000100.1 GCA_934167735.1 uncultured Clostridia bacterium
GATTTAGGTCATATAACTCCCGAAATTATAAATAATTTAAAAGATAGCTCTTTTGTCTTACTTGAAGCAAATTATGACCCAGAAATTTTAAAGTTTTCTCGATATCCATATTATTTAAAACAAAGAATATCTGGCATAAATGGTCACTTATCAAACATTGATGCAGGCAACTTGCTTTCAAAACTAATTGGTGTTAATTTAAACTCTATTATGCTTGGACACCTAAGTAAGGAAAATAATTTTCCTGAATTAGCATATAAAACTGTTGTCGATGAATTAATGAATAATAAATGTGATGTTTCAAAATTAGATATTAATGTTGCAACAAGAATTAGGCCATCAAAAATAATAAAAATTTCATAATTAAGGAGATATATAATGCTACATATTAATATAATTTGTGTTGGAAAATTAAAAGAAAAATATCTGCAAGATGCATTAGCAGAATATTCAAAAAGGCTTTTAAAATACTGTAATTTAAATATTATTGAATTGCCAGATGAAAAATTGCCAAATAATTTAAATGATTCTTTAATTAAACAAATTAAAAGCAAGGAATCAAATAATATTTTGTCTCATATAGAAAAAGGCTCATATGTATTAGCTTTAGACTTAAAGGGTAAGCAATACTCATCTGAAGAATTTTCACAAAAAATTACAAATATTTCTTTAAATTCATCTAGTAATATTACATTTGTAATCGGTGGAACTTTAGGTTTAGACGAAAACGTTTTAAAGAATTCTAATGAACTTATATGTTTTTCAAAAATGACATTTCCACATCAATTAATACGTATATTTTTATTAGAACAAATATTTAGAGCTTTTAAAATTTCAAATAACGAAACTTATCATAGGTAAATTTATAATTTTATTTAAATATATATTTGAATGTAGAGGAAAATTACCTAATACTTGCATTTTTTATTATAGGGGTTTGCAAATAAGATGAAAAGGGGGCTTTTCATAAAAAATTTTTTCCTCTACAAAATTAAAAACATTGGAATTTTTTTGAATTAAATTAAAAACCTTTTAGATAAAAATCTTTAAGCAAAAATTATTATTTAATTTTACTTTGAATTTAAAAATTATATAGATTTTTTATAAAATACATTTGATAAAAATAGGTTGAAATAAAATTCATGAATACATATTACTACCCAACTTTAACTTTGTCAAGAAAATTCCATCGACATGATTCGACATAAAATGTAAAAGACGCCAATTTTTTTAATAATTTGACGTCTTTTAATGTACTTTTTTATGCACTCTGTTTTCTCGTATTTTTAAAATTTTTAGATTTCTTCTATATGTATATCATTAACTACTGCCATAATTGCATATTTTCTTAATCCTTATATAGATTTTAATTCATCATATTCAATGTAATATTTTAGTTGTACTTTTGCTTTTTACATTTTTTCTTGCAACTTGGTAACTTCACTTTTTTTAGATATTTACTTTCTTTACTTTTTATTTTACTATATGCACTATTTTATTTCATGAGGTGAACTTGTTATTTTACATTAGCATTTTACAAATTATAACTGAGCTCAAAATGCCAATTAAGTCAGCAGTTAACGATGCAATTAAAACTCCTCTGTTCTTTTTTATTTTTACGCAACTTGTATATACTGCTATAGTATATAGTGTTGTTTCTGTTGACCCCATTATTACTGAAGCTACACTTCCAATGTAACTGTCAACACCGCATTTTTTCATAATATCTGTTGCTACACCAATTGATGCGCTTCCAGAAATTGGTCTAACTAATGCTAGTGGAATAATTTCTGATGGTATTTTTAACATTCCTGTAATTGGACCAATTAGTATACTACAAAAATCTAAAAATCCAGAGCTTCGTAATAATCCTATTGCGAAAAAAATACCTATTAATGTTGGAAAAATTTTTAATGTTACTTCTAAGCCCTCCCTTGCTCCTTCTAAAAACAAATCAAAAATGGGCTTTTTTTCAATTATTCCCCATATAATAATAATTATTATTATTACTGGTATAGCTAAATTTGAAACATAACTAATAAAATTCATATTTTTTCCTATAAATTTAATTTAGGTTTATTGGATTGCCTATATCCATAATTTATGTATTTTCAACTTTACTTTTTATAAAAATTATTTTCTTTTAATCAATAATTTAGCAACAATAATTCCAGCAACTGCAGCCAAAATTGTAGCTCCCCATACAGGAATCAATATTCCTGTTGAATTTTCTGACCCTAACGATTTTCTAATTGCCAGTACTGTTGTAGGAATTATTTGAATTGAAGCTGTATTTATTAATATAAACATTAACATAGAATCACTTAATGTATCTTTTTTATTATTTTCTTTTTGCATACTACTCATTGCCTTTAATCCCAATGGAGTAGCAGCGTTTCCTAACCCCAATATATTTGCTGTCATATTCATAGAAATTTCTTTTTTTATTTTTTCATTTTTCTTCAAATCTGGAAATAAAAAATTAATTATAGGATTTAACATTTTACAAAATTTATCAATCAAACTTAAATTACTTGCAATTTTCATCAATCCACTCCACAAACACATAGTACCTAAAAGTGTTAATGTTATTTGAATAGTACCTTCAGTGGACTCAAATATTGAATTATTTAATTGCTCTAAATTTCCAGAAAAAATAGCATATATAATTGATACAATAATAAATATTGGCCAAATTTTATTTAACATATTTATACCTCGTTAAAATATATTATATTTTTCGAATTAATATAACACTTTTACCATATTTAATTATTATATTTTCTTTAAATGTATATCCCCCTACGGAAAATTCCATAAAATTTTTAATAATTTTTATGGATATTATTATAAATAAATTTATAAAACGAAAAAATTACAGATACTTTATTTCCACTAAAAATTAAATTCTTTTATTTTTATCCAATATATATTTTCCTTTTTTTACAAAACAAAATGAATTTTTTACATAGCATAAATTCTTCAAAAAATTTTCAACTTCAAATAAAGATTTTATTGGCTTGCAGTTATTATACAAATCACATTTAAAATTATTAAATTTTTGCATAAAAATTCCTCCTTTATTTAATTTATGTTCTTAAAATAAGCCTTTCCGAAGATATTATATTATAAAAATTCCATTCCTTACTGGTTGCTTTTTCTTGAGTATTGTGAGTTAATATGTACCTGCGAATGAGCTTGGTTCGACTTTTAAAGAGCTTTATATGCTCCCAAACTGCGCGTCATTGCATTTTTATAATATAATATCTTCTACACTACTCTACATATGTGACTTGTAACAAATCCTTTTACCAAAAAGGTTCTAATTTTTTCAAACCTTGAAAGTCGGCTCTTTTTATTATATAATATTAAATATTTAATTAATTTGTTAAAGAAAAGGAGATATTTTGTGGAAAATAGTATTTTAATGCCGAATGAACGAATAGATGAATTAGAATTAAATAATTTAAAAATCATTCAAAAAATTGATGGTTTTTGTTTTGGAATAGATAGTGTTTTATTATCTGATTTTGCACGAAAAATAAAAAATAACTGTAAAGTATTAGACTTAGGAACTGGTACTGGAATATTAGGAATATTATTATGTGCAAAAACAAATTTAAAACAAATTACAGGAATAGAAATTCAAAAAGAAATTGCAGATATGGCTACCCGAAGTATAATGTTAAATAATTTACAAGAAAAATTTGATATTTTAAATTGCAATATTAAGGATATAGATAAAATACTAAAAATAGATTCATATGATGCAATAGTTACAAATCCGCCATATAAAAAACCTAATTCTGGAAAAATAAATGAAAATAAAACTAAACTAATATCAAGACACGAAATTGAGGCAAATTTAGATGATTTTATAAAAATAAGTTTCAAAATGCTAAAAGATAAAGGCACACTATATATGGTACACAGAGCAGAGCGATTAGTCGATATACTTTCAACAATGAGAAAATATAAAATGGAACCCAAAAGAATTAGATTCGTATATTCGAATAAAAATAGCGAAAGTAAGCTAGTTTTAATTGAAGCAATAAAAAATGCAAAACCCTTTTTAAAAATTGAAGAGCCCTTGTATATATATAGTGAAAACGGTGAATATACACAAGAGATTTTGAAAATATATAATAAAATTAAATAATTAATTTAATTTAAAAAATAATTAATTAATTTAAAAATAATTAATTTAATTTAAAGAATGATTAATTAATTCAAAAATAATTAATTTAATTTTAAAAAATAATTAATTTAATTTAAAAATAATTAATTTAATTTAAAAATAATTAATTTAATTTAAAAAATAATTAA
>CAKPLV010000101.1 GCA_934167735.1 uncultured Clostridia bacterium
GCTTAATAGCCCATCTAAAGTTCTATCATCTTTTTCTTTATCTTTTAAAGATATGATATTTTCTAATAGATAATTGCATTTTTCTAATTTATCATAAAATGCTATATAATTTTGTGATAACTCGAAATCCTTTAAATTGTATTTTTTTGCAATTTTTTCTCTAATTACATTGCATCCTGCAAATATCCAGCATCTTCCACTTTGTTTTTGATCTGTTACTGGTAAAGTTTTTAAGTTTATTGAGAACATATCTCTTGAAAATTCAGTTTGTTCATTCACTCTTATTAAGTCACTTATTTTACTTTTCACTAATGCTCTTCTTGTTATAGTATGTGCAGTATTATTTAAATACTGTGATTCAATATTATTTAAATTTTCCTTTGTTATTTCTTTCATTATTTTATCCTCCTGTTTTTTTCATTATAGCAAAAGAATAAATTTTATTCAATTAATTATTATCAGTTTTATTTCCAAAGAAATCTTTAAAAATTTTTTCAAATTCTAAATTATCCTCTGAATCTGAAGATTGTGAATCTGTTTCTGTTGAATGAAGTTGTTTTCTATATTTTTCTGCTCTATCTAAGATTTTATTAATCTCATTGTCTTTTGTCATATAATTTTTCCTCCATGTTTATTAATTCATATTTTTCTTTTGTTGTTAAAATTATATATTAAAGTACTAAATTTAACAATACTAAAACGGGGACGGACCTTAATTTTTATTAATGTCCGTCCCTGTTTTCCAAAAAGAATTGCAAGTGGTTGTCAAAAGAAACCGTCCCCTTTGACACAAGTTACCATTTATTTATTATAACATTAACAACTTTTCCATTTGCTTTAACTTCACACTCAAAATCAGCTTTATCAAAATCAACTAAATCTGCTAAAGTTTCATTGCAGATATATTTCTTACTTTCTTCACTTAACTCCCCGTCTAATTTTAATTTAATTCTATCTGAAATTTCACATTTTAATTGTTTTCTAGCATCTTGAATATTCCTTACAACTTCACGAGCTAAGCCTTCATCTTTTAATTCTTCGGTTAATAGTGTATCTAATCTTGCAATAATATCTTTATCACTTTCAATTTTATTTTCACCTTTTGCAGTATATCTAACAACAACATCCTCTAAATCTAGTTTCAAATCTTCCCCATCAACTTTTACTTTATACCCATCTTCTAATGTTTCAAATTGTCCAGATTTAATAAAACCTGTAATCTTTGATACTTTTGAACCAAATTTAGGACCAATAGTTTTGAAGTTTGGCACATATTCAACTTGTGCAAGTTCTTCAACTGAATCAATTACTTGAATATGTTTTACATTAATTTCCTCGCATATAATATCTCCAAAATCTTTTACAATTTGTTTATATTCCGAATTTGTAAATGCTAATTCAATTTTACTTAATGGTTGTCTGTTCTTAATATTTTCTTTTTCTCTTAAGAATCTAGCAAGTGAAATAATTCTTTGTACAACATCTGTTTCTTTTAAATTCTTCTCATTTTTAAATTCTTCTGGAATGTTTGGAACATTAGCCAAATGCACAGATTCATTTCCTGTAAAATGTTTATATAGTTTTTCTGAGACAACTGGTGTAATTGGTGCTAGTAATTTACATAAACTAACCAATACGTAAAATGTTGTTTCATACGCATCTTGTTTATCTTTTGATTTTTCTGTACTCCAAAATCTTCTTCTTGAACGCCTGATGTACCAGTTACTAAATCCATCTAATAAATCAATAATTGGTTCTACATATCTGTCAATTTGATAATCTTCCATACATTTTTCTACTTGTTTTTCTGAGTCATATAATTTTGCTAAAATCCATTTATCTAACTCATTTGTTGGCTTTGGAATTTTATTTTCATCTGGCTCAAAATTATCTAAAACTGCATAAGAATTAAAGAATTTAGCACAATTATATAATGGTAACAATACTTGTTGAACTTGTGATTTAATACCATTTTCATCAAAATACAAGTCATTCATTACAATAGCATTTGATCTAAACAAATATAATCTAAAAGCATCTGTACCATATTTTTTCATTAGTTCCATTGGGTCTGTATAATTTTTAGATGATTTAGATAATTTCTTTCCATCTTTTGCTAAAATTGTTCCATGAACTACACAATTCTTAAATGCTGGTTTATCAAATAGTGATACAGCTAACACATGTAAATAATAAAACCAACATCTAATTTGACCTGTGTATTCTACGATGAAGTCACATGGGAAATGACTTTCAAACCATTCTTTATTTTCAAATGGATAATGCTTTTGTGCAAATGGTACTGAAGCTGATTCAAACCAACAATCAAGCACTTCTGGAACTCTTCTCATTGTTCCTCCACAATTACATTTATATGTTACTTTATCCATATACTGTCTGTGTAAGTTTTCTAATTTAATTCCACTTACATCTGCAATTTCTTTGATTGAACCAAGAACATTTTTTTTACCACATTCATCACATTTCCAAATTGGAATTGGTGTACTCCAATATCTGTTTCTTGAAATATTCCAATCACGAGCATTATTTAGCCAATTTCCAAATCTTCCTTGTTTAACTGTTTCTGGAATCCAATTAATTTCTTTATTTTTTTCAATTAATTTTCCCTTTACTTTTTCAATATTGAAATACCAAGCATCCATAGATTTATAAATTAATGGTGTTTTACATCTCCAACAATGTGGATAATTATGCACAATTGACCCATCTAAAATAACCTTATTTTCAGCTTTTAAATATCTTAAAACATCCATATTGGCTTCCATTACATTTCTTCCTGCAAATGCTTCAATAATTTCTGTATATCTACCTTTTTCATCAACAGGACATACTAATGGAACACCTGCTTTTTTACAAGCCCAATAGTCATCTTCACCAAATCCTGGTGCAATATGAACGATACCTACACCTTCATCTAATTCCACGAAGTCTGCTAGAATTACTTTGAATGCTCCTTGCTCTTTTTTATCTATAAAATAATTGCAAATAGGCTCATATTCTTTGTTTTGTAAATCTTTTCCTTTACATTCTTTAACGATTTTAGGTTCTTCTCCAAAGATTTTTGAAAATTTTGATAAAACACTTTTTCCTGCAACATATACTTCATTTTCAACTTCTACATAAGCATAATCAAAATTTTCATTTACAGCCAATGCCATATTTGAAAATAATGTCCAAGGTGTTGTTGTCCAAGCTAGTAAATAAACTGGTTTGTCATTTACAACCTCATCTGTTTTAAATTTAGCAATACACCAAGTATCTTGTTTTGGTCTTGTTGAATCTGATTCTCTTGTATCTGAAATTGAAAGTGCTGTTTCACATCTGTAACAATATGGTGTTACTCTATAATCTTGATAGATTAAACCTTTGTTATATGCTTCTTTAAAAGCCCATAATACACTTTCCATAAAGCTTGTGTTCATTGTTTTATATGCCTTATCATAATCTACCCATCTGCACATTTCTCTAACATACTCTTTCCAAGAATCATTATTCTCTGCTACAACATCATGACAACAATTATTGAATTTTTCAATTCCTACTTCATTTTCAATTTGCTTTTTATCTGTAATTTCTAATAATTTTTCCGCTTGCGTTTCAATAGGTAATCCGTGGCAATCCCATCCCCATACTCTAGGTACTGAATAGCCTTTCATAGTCCAGTATCTTGCAATCATATCTTTAATAAATGATACCAATACTGTTCCATGATGTGGCTTTCCAGTTGGAAATGGAGGTCCATCATAAAACACTACTTCTTTTTTTCTGTTTTTATTTACTGATTTTTCAAATGTTTTGTCTTTTTCCCAAAACTCTAAAATTTCTTCTTGCATTTTTGCAAAGTCTGGATTGTTCTCCAATTTCTCTAAACTCATAATAATCTCTCCTTTTTTATTCATCTGCTTTGATATTACATCTTTTATTGTTTCAAAGCAAAAAAAACTCGATTGGCACTTTTTCGTGTTGTGCTAATCGAGTTTTTATATATTTTCTCTTATAGCAACAACGACAAAATCGCATATGCCATAAGACGAGGCATACGCGTATTTCATATTATTATTGCTATATTATTTAATTTATTAAATCCTACTTTCTTCATTATTATCACTACTCCAATCGAGTTAATATGTTTCTATTATACAGCATATTTTCATATTTGGCAATAGGTAGAAAAATCTTTTGGCTTTTCCACAAATTCTGGTCAAAAGATGGTCAAAAGAGACGGTTCTTCTTGACAACCTTTTTGTTTTTAAACCCAAAATTGCAAGTAGTTGTCAAAAAGAACCGTCCCCTTTGA